>NZ_WHOC01000138.1:0-49161 GCF_013141785.1 Paenibacillus germinis | reverse complement strand
CTGTGTGCGTTAATTGGTCCGTCGTAGTTTTTTTGAGTGAAATTATGCAAAAGTGCAGCTAATTCAGAGCGAAATGACCTTTTCGGCTTACATTGCCAATATTTGATGCACAAAATGCATCATTACTCAAATTGGAAAATTCATTGAGATTTGCTGCACTTTTTGCATCTTGTTGTTTGCAAACTTACCGTTTCGTTCAACGATGCCGGTGCCGGATTGGTTTTATTGGTACCGGCGGGGGTGCGGGGTGCAGGGTGCAGGGTGCGGGGGTGCGGGGGTGCGGGGTGCGGGGTGCGGGTCCGCGGGTTGACAGGTTTGATGGGTTTGGCTCCTCCAAAACAAATAAACCCGCCACCCTCATGATGCTCCACGAGGGTAACGAGTCAAATCTTACACCTACACCAAAAACATCGCCACGACCGTCGTCACCGCGAGGCCGATGAGCACAGGCAGCAGATTCCGTCGCGCCAGCTCGAATGGACTCACGCCGCAGATGGCCGCTGCTGGAATCAGCGCCCACGGAATCAACGTGCCGCCGCCGACCCAGATGGCGGACACTTGCCCGAGCGCTGTGAGCACAGCCGCGCCGGAGCCAATGGCAGTTGCGAATAGCTGCGCAATCGAGCCCGCGAGAGAGATGCCGGAGAAGCCGGAGCCGTCGAGGCCTGTAATGGCGCCGACGACGGTGAGCGTCACGGCACCGACCGCGCCGTTCAGCGGCACTTGCCCCGCGAGTGCCACCCCCAGATCGTTCACGATCCCGTGCGAGCCTTGCGGAAGTATTTTGCCGAACAGCTCCGTGAAGGCGGAGTCGCCTAGATAGAAGAAGGCGGCGATCGGGATCACGGGGCCGAATACTTTGAAACCGAATACAAAACCTTCGATGAGGTAGGAGGTCGTTTGTTCTAATCCTTGATTCCGATGCGCGAGCAGCGTCACCGCAATGAGTATGAATACGGCGGTGCCCCCAACGAGTGCTGTCGCATCTCCCCCTTGCAGATTAAGAACGAACATCGCAATTACATCTAAGGCGAAGAGCAAAGGAATCATAATCGCCAGAGTTTTCTTCAGATTCGGCGTTAAATTAACTTTGGCCTGCCCGACAGCTGAAATGAGTGAGCCACTATCTCCTGGTCCACTCGCCACGAGGCCATTCCGCCACTTTCCGTTCTTCATGTCCCGCCTCATCATCCAAAAAGCGGTGATCGTCGTGACAAGCCCCATCACAATAACCAGCGGAATGCTTGCCTCCATGACGGCAGTCACCGGCAATCCAGCTGCATCTGCTGTTAATTTAGGAGCTCCCTGTATAATGTAATCCCCCGAAAGCGCAATCCCATGTCCGAATAAGTTCATCGCCATAGCTGCACCTAGCGCTGGCAGACCAACACGGACGGCCACAGGCAGCAGAACAGCACCAATGAGCGCAACACTGGGAGACGGCCAGAAAAACCATGACGTCACCATCATAATGATACCGATACCCCAGAAAGCTAAAGCAGGCGTTCGCATAAAGCGGGTTAACGGAGCGACCATCGTTTCATTAATCCCTGTTCGAATAAGTACACGGCTCATCGCAACAATAATGGAGATAATCATAATGGTTCCCATCAGCTCTTTGGTTGCATAAATGAAGCTGTTGAAAACACCAGAAACGGAGCCGCTCAACGTTTCCGTTGCCAGCAAGCCAAGCGCGAAAATACCAACCACACAAATCATCATTGTGTCTCTACGCTTTATTAAAAGGGTAAGAATAAAACCGATAAATACTAAATAGACCCAATGAATCGGTAATAATTGAATGTCCATCGGGATCACGCATCCTCTCTGCCATACAGCATTTGGTGCTACATTGTATGCTAGGCTGGGCGGAGGAGTTCGAGTGAATTCGGGTTGAGCGACACCTTGTGGTACAATAGAAGAACTATTTTAACCAAGTTAGGGGAATGCCGAGGATGGCTAGAAATCAACGCTTAGTAACGGATATGGATTTTCAAGATGCTGTTGAAAGACAGGCTGTCGTCCGTGTTTTCAAAGATGATCACATTGTGGATTCGAATGCGGTTGTATTGCGTTTCAGTGAAAAAACAGTTGTGGTACAAACTCGTGTTAGTGATTTAACGTATTATGATCGAGAGGCTTGTGAATTTTTTGAAATGAAAAAACGATAGCTGCTGCAGCTATCGCTTAGTTTAATGTATAGGAAGTTAGTAGAACGAAGCGGTAGCCCGCTTTTTGAAGCTCGGGAATAGCTCTCATGATACCTTCTGCCGTATCTTTCTCCGGGTGATTCATATGAGCTAGTACAATAGAACCGCTTCGGGCTTTTAGCAGCGCTTTATATACCTGCTCCGTGTTATAGGTCGCCCCAGCATCGCCGAGTACATTGTAACCAGCCAACTGAAAGCCCAAATCATGAACGACTCCTGCTGAAATATCATCATAATAGGCTGTGCCCGAACGAAAAAATAAAGGACGCCGCCCTGTCAGCTTCTCAATCTGGTCAGCATTGTCTTTCACTTCATGAATAACATCGCTCACATTCTTGGTTCCCGCGATGCCATACGCCAACTTGCCATTTACAGACAAGGGCCGATGCTCGGTCCCATGATTTTCAATCTCAAACAGTGGGTTTGCGGCTAATTTGGTAAATATGTCCTTATTGGCTGTTATCCATCTCGCATTGATAAATAAGGTAGCCGGGATGTTTTCCTTGATCAAATAGTCGATCAGCTTCTCATCGTACCCACTGCCCTCCTTCCCACCGCACGCGTCAAAAGTCAGCGCAATCACTTGTTCCTTCGTAGAAAGATGTGTCCGAACACCTGGGACATTTTCGCCCCATTTCTTAGGTTTAGCGTTCCCGTAACGCTCGATCAATGAACTGAGGTCACTTGGAGGCGAAGATGGAATCGCCGATGTATCCATGGCTGTTGTTGCAGGTGTCGATGCCGCCGATGGCGTCGGAGTCTCTCTTTGCACTAATGCTGTCGGTGTTGAAGTCGATGTTGGTGTCGTTGTCACTGCCGGTGCACCACTTCCTTCAGCAGTCCCATGAGCTGCCTCTCTATTGCCCACCTCACAGGATGATAGCGTTGCCATTACGAAAAGAAAGAAAAGGAGGCACACTGTGCGCTCCCTCATTTGTGCTTTCGCCAATCCAGACTGCTCTTAGAAAGCAGATGTCCAAAATCATTCTCGAGCCGTTTTTCTTCTGCTTTGCGAGCAGCTTCCGCCTTCGCTCTCTCTGCATCTTTCTTCGCTTGTTCCTCTGCTTTCATGGCATCAGCCTGCGCTTTGAGCCCCTCAAGTATTTCCGGGCGCAGTAAATCCTTAAGTGTTGCAGGTTTATCTTGCACGCTGGTAACAGCAGGAGTAGACGACCATTTTTTCTTAGCCATAACGGGTTCACCTCAGTTCAGTTTCTCCCTATTATTGTACACTTCTACTCATGCAAATGATACGGTACCGTAGCCACGACGATATCTTTATCCGCTTGCAGCTTCGTACGAATTCGTGCAGCTGACTGGTTATGAAGCAGTCGATGCCACCATTTTTTCGGCATAAATTGCGGTAAAATGACCATAATGTTTTGCTTTTCCGAAACATGCGTGTCAATTCGCTCAATAAATTCAGCCAACGGCTTCAGTATCGTCCGATAACGTGATTTAAAAATAACCAATCGAACGCCCGGATCCCACTTCTCCCACTTCTCCTGCATCAATTCTTCATCTTCATCGGAGAACGATACGTAGAAAGCAATCACGTTTGGCGACAACGATTTCGCATAGTTCAAGGACTGTGCCACGACCCGATGAATGCCCGCCACAGGGACAATAATTAAAGGTTCCTTCGTGCAAACCCGATCAATCGTTATATCAATACGCAATTGATTCGCTACATCATCGTAGTGATGACTAATTTTCGTAATTAACCAAAGCAGCAGTGGGGTTATAATAATAACAATCCACGCACCTTCGGTAAATTTAGTGATGGAAAATATGAGTAAAACAGCAAGAGAAACGATTCCGCCTAAGCCATTGATGACCAGCTTTCCGATCCAACCTTTCACTCGCTCTCTCAACCATTTACGAACCAAGCCGCCTTGCGCAAGTGTAAAAGATAAAAACACGCCTATCGCATATAGAGGAATGAGTGCATCGGTCTTACCTTTGAAACCAATCAGAAGAATACTGGCCAGCACACCAAGTGTGATAATACCATAATGAAACGAAAGTCGGTCTCCTCGGAAGGAGAACATACGCGGAAAGTTTTTATCCTGTGCCATAATGGATGCTAAGATTGGAAAGCCGTTGAAGCTAGTATTAGCAGCCAAAACCAGAATGAGCATAGTACCAATTTGAGTAGCGTAGTACATCACCCCACGACCAAATGCCTGCTCTGTCACCATCGATAATACAGATGTATGACCATTATGATCAGGTACAATACCATAACCCAAAGCCAACAGCGTTACTCCTCCAAACACGATAGCCAAAAGTGTCCCTAAGGATACTAACGTACGCTTCGCGTTTTTCACAGATGGTGAGCGGAAATGCGGCACGGCATCGGAGATGGCCTCGATCCCTGTCACCGCTGAACACCCGGAGGAAAATGCTTTTAAAAGGACGAATAACGTTAATGAACTCGTCATTGAGCTCGGAGCAAACGCTATGGGATGCGTATTAATGGATCCCGTCAGCATATCGTATGTGCCTTTGCCCACTAGCAGTAAAATACAAAGAATAAAAAAGTACGTTGGAATCGCGAAAATCGTACCTGATTCCGAAGTTCCTCGTAAATTTAGCCAAACCATGATCCACACGAGAACCAAAGTAATCGGAACAATATACGGTACCGCCGATGGAAAAGCTGACGTAATTGCCTGCACGCCGGCAGAGATCGAAACGGCAACGGTAAGTGTATAGTCTATAAGCAGCGAAACCCCAGTCAGCCTTCCCCACACCATACCTAGGTTTTCTTTGGAAACCATATAAGCTCCGCCGCCTTGCGGGTAGGCCTCAATCACTTGTCTATAGCTCAAAACTAGCAGCATAATCAGAGCAATAATAGATATCGCAATGGGCAAAGAGAACGCAAAAGCGGCAATCCCAACAGTCGCGAGTTCCAAAAGAATCTGCTCAGTCCCATAGGAAACCGATGATAAGGCGTCCGAGGAAAGGATTGGAAGTCCCTTCCAAACCGGCAATTTTTCGGATTCCATTTCGCTGGATTTAAGCGGTTTTCCAAACATAATTTTTTTTAATGAGTCGCTTGTCATTCGTGATAGTTCCTCCAATTAAACCTAATATCTGACGTAAACTTGCGTTTTAGGACGCAAAAAAACACAAGGATAGACCTTGTGTTTATACACATGTTCTCCTTCCCACGGTCGCTTACGAGGTTAGCTGTCGGGTTCGGGCCGCGAGAATCTGCCCTAAATGGTGCCACACTTAAGCACCTTTACTCACCCCATGAAACTTTTGGTTCCCCCGCTTTTCTAATAAGAAAATTAAGCGAAATATTCAACTGTAACGTACGAGTTGAATACTACTCTCTTCTTGCGGCATAGTAAAGGATTGAAAAAACTTAAAAATATAACTCCAACCTCTACATTCACTCAATAATTCGCTTACAATCATACGATTCGTTGATTTACTTCCATTCTCTGATTCCATCATGGTTTTTTAAACATTTGGCGAATCGCCCGGGTCGAGCATCACCGGTGGATTCGTCTTTTTTTACGCTTGACAGAAAAATACAACTACTTTAAGATTTAGCTGTATGATAGCTATACAGCTATATAGCTATATAGACATACAGTTATATCGAACTAAAAAAATTTAAAGGGAGGTCACATGTATGACTGTTATTGGAAAGAAGATGTCTATCACAGGGTTAACCATTGTCATGTTAGCAGGAGGGATACTCGCAGGCTGCTCATCGGATGAGAAGAAGGGCAACGCGGGCGGAGACAAGAAAGAGACCGTTACACTAAAAATGATAGAGAGTTTGACCAGCCCTGAAAGAACAACACTTCTTAAAAACATGCTCGGCGAATTTGAGAAGCAAAATCCAACCATTAAAGTAGAGTTAATCTCGCCGCCGCTTCAGAATGCGGATACGAAGATCGCTGCTATGCTAGGTGCGAAAGAAAGTTTGGATGTTCTCGAGGTTCGCGATAATACCGCAAAACAATTTGTAACGAATAAATTTATTGAAGATCTGAAACCGTTTACAACGAAGTGGGAGAATTACAAGACGTTGAACGATAGTGCCAAAATGGCAGCTGAATACATTGACGACAAGCCATATTACATACCCTACGGGCTGTACCAGAAAGTATTGTACTATCGTCAAGACTGGTTCAAAGAAAAAGGATTAACCCCGCCGAAAACGTGGCAAGAGGTATATGAAAAGGGCAAGGCTCTCACTGACCCAGCCAAGAATCGTTACGGATATGCGTATCGGGGCGGAGCAGGAGGCGATAACTTCTCCCTCATGATTATGCAAGCATTTGTCGGTGATAAAATTAATCCGAACGACTCCATGTTCTTAAAGGACGGTCAAACGATCTTCTCCTCGCCGGAAGCGAAACAAGCCATGGAACTATTCACGAAAATTTATCAAGAAGCTTCGCCAAAGGATTCAACGAACTGGGCTTTTGCGGAAACAGTGGAAAGCTTCGTGTCGGGTGTAACCGCGATGTTGATTAACGATCCAGAAGTTATCTCCGTAACGAAAGAGAAAATGGCAGAAGGAACCTGGGCAACAGCGCCAATTCCACTGGGACCAAGTGGTAAAGCTCCAAGATTTGTCGGCGCAGCAGGATGGGGAATGACGTCATACACCAAGCACAAAGAAGAAGCTTGGAAGTTGATTGAATTCTTATCGAGCCCCGAGCAGAACTTGAAGTTTGCCAAGGGCATTGGACTCATTCCGATTCACACTTCAGCGCAAGATGATGAATTCTTTAAAGTTGGGGCCTACCAAGCCTTTATCAATATGAACAATAATTCCAAAGATTACTTCATGATGAGAGATGCGACAAACTATCAAGGTAATGGCCAATTTAAAAAGCTTCAAGTTGAAAATAATCAGACGATGATCTTAGGCAGCATGCAGCTGGATAAAGTTCTAGAGCAGTGGGACGCTTACTGGAAAAATGAAAAAGCAACTCAGAAAAAATAAACCGGATGACAAAGGTGCTTTGGAGGGGTCTGGATCAAAGGGACCCCTCCTTTATTCGGATACTTACGAGAGGAGGACATAGATGAAAGACAATGTGAACAAGTTCATATTTTACTGCTTGCTGCCTTCCCTACTGGTCGTTTCTGTATTTACGTTTTACCCTTTCTTTCGGGGTGTTGGGATGGCGTTCCAGAAATATACACTATTCGATTTAACGGATATTCATTTTATTGGGTTTGACAATTTCACACTCATATTTGGCCAGCCTGCATTTCTGAAAGCTCTGTCCAACAGCTTCTTTTGGGTGTTTATCTCTCTTTTTTTACAGTTTACTATAGGGTTCATTTTGGCATTGGTCTTGAAGAAACCGTTCAAAGGCAGAGGTGTCTACCAAGGACTGATCTTCTACTCATGGGCCATGTCAGGATTCCTGATCGGCATCATCTGGAGATGGCTGTTAAACGGCCAAATCGGCGTTATTAACGATCTGCTTTTAAAGATGGGCCTCATTACCGAAAGGATTGGTTTTTTATCGGATCCTAAGTGGGCGTTGCCTTCGGTGATTGCAGCTAACGTTTGGTACGGCGTAGCGTTCTTTGCTATCATGCTGCTTGCTGCGCTTCAGTCGATCCCTGCTGATCTCTATGAATCCGCTGGTATCGATGGGGCGAACGGAACACAGAAGCTCTGGTACGTGACGATCCCGTACATTATGCCGACGATCATTGCTACTACTTTGCTGCGGGTGATCTGGATTTTCAATTTCCCGGATATTATTTATGCGATGACTAATGGAGGACCTGCGGGCTCGTCACATATTTTGGCCACGTTCATGATGGATAAGATTATGTTCGGAGGCGACTACGGTCAAGCCGCTGCGGCAGGGGTCATTATGGTTATTCTATTAGCCATGTATACCGTGTTTTACTTGATGGCGACCAAGTCCGAGAAAGGAGCTGATTTCTGATGAATCCCATCATGAAATGGTTACGTCTCCCTGGAAAAGTGTTATTTCTGGGCATTGTGCTGATCGTCATGTTATTTCCGCTCTACTGGATTTTCATCACTTCACTCAAGCCGTCCAAAGAGATTTTTAAGCTGCCCCTGCAATATTGGCCGTCAACGATATCCTTCGAAAACTATATTAATATCTTCAAAATTTCCAATTTTCATATTTATATCTTTAATAGTTTAATCGTTTCTCTCGCTTCTGCATTCACGGTGCTTCTCATTACGACGCTCAGTGCTTATGTATTGGCTCGTCATAAATTTAAGGGCGGCCCGCAAATTATGTTCGCCTTTTTCATGACACAGATGATACCGGCTTTTGTCGGATTTGCCCCGTTGTATCTCATGATGTCGAAATTCGGCCTGCTGAATCAGTTGTATTCACTCATTATTTTGTACACAGCCGGACTCATACCATTCTGTACGATTATGCTCCGCGGCTTTTTCCAGCGCATTCCTGCCAGCTTGGAAGAAGCGGCTGTGATTGATGGATGCTCGCGGCTGTCAGCGTTGTTCCGTATTATTATGCCAGTCATGCTGCCGGGTGTTTCAGCGACTTTTATTTTTGCTTTTGTACAAAATTGGAATGAACTCTTCATGTCGATCATGTTTATCGATAAGGAATCGGCTAAGACGATTCCGGTTGCTATGAACGGCTTCATTACGAAGTTTAATATTGATTGGGGCCCCATGTCTGCAGGAGCGGTGCTATCGGTTATTCCTACGATTATTATTTTCGCGTTTTGTCAGCGATTCATTGTTGAAGGATTAACACAAGGAGCTGAAAAAGGCTAATTCGTACATAGAATCATAGAAGCATTTAGGAGAAGGTGGAGGAAAGCATGCCAGAGATTCAGACATATAGCAAGGAGACCATCGTCACGCATGACGTGCATGATGAGCGACATTACGGTGCGGTCACGCATCCGATTTATCAGAACAGCTTGTTCACGTTTGAAACGCATGAAGAATTGGAGAAGGCGCTTGCCTTTGAAGTGAGTAGTATCATTTACACCCGTGGCAACAATCCGACAGTTCGTGCATTAGAAGAGCGTTTGGCGGCGCTGGAAGGCGGAGAGGAAGCGAGATGCTTTGCCTCAGGCATGGCAGCGATTTCGGCTGCAATCCTGTCAACGGTACAAGCGGGCGACCATATCGTGTGCGTGGATGGCTGCTACGGTCCAGCCAGAAGACTTATGAAAGAATATCTGGTGAAATTTCAAATTGAGACTACCTTTGTTGATGGTAAGGATGTGATGCAAGTTCAAGAGGTCGTACGTCCGAACACCCGCTTAATTTATTTGGAGAGTCCGACGAGCATCTTATTTGAACTTCAGGATTTAGAGCAAATCGCAGCGCTTGCAAAAAAAATGGGAGCAAAAACCATTATTGACGGTTCATGGGCTAGCCCATGCTTCCAAAGCCCGCTGTCTAATGGCATTGATATGGTCGTACACTCGATGACTAAGTATATTTCCGGTCATAGCGACTTGATCGGAGGGGTCGTGATTGGCGCAAAACAACATATGGATCAACTGTTCCGAGAGGAATTCCAGCTGTTCGGCGGCATTCTTCATCCGCAAAGCGCCTCCTTGTTTATGAGAGGTTTGCGTACATTGCCACTCAGGATGCATAAACTGCAAGAGAATGGATTTAAGGTTGCCCATTACTTGGAAAACCAATCTTTTATCATAAAAATGAACCATCCCGGTTTGAAAAGCCATCCCCAGCATGAGCTTTATTGTTCGCAAATGTCGGGTAGTGGAAGTCTCTTTTCCTTCGAAACCCATATACCGATGGAACGCATGCGGCACTGGGCGAATCAGCTGCAGTACTTCCGTAAGGGTATAAGCTGGGGTGGCTTCGAGAGCTTGGTGTACATACCCAATCAGCCCGATAATCGGGTAATCGTTCGATTGTATGTAGGCCTTGAGGAACCGGACGATCTCATCAATGATTTGAAGCAGGCGTTTGCTTCCATTGGAGCTGAACATCAGAGCGCCATACAAGGATAAACGACTCCGTCGTCCTTCTGGGACGAGCGCGTTTGTCAAGGTAGATGCAAAGCAAAAGTATAAAACTTATACCTTATCATCTACTAGAAAATAGTAAGGAGCCGTCCCATGGTCATGAAAGATGACTGAGGGAGGCCCCTTTTTTGTATATATTTATTTGATCAAAGAGATAATTTGCGCTCTCCTTGAACAGGAACCTTGAGGATAGCCAGTTCGATAGCATCCATCAATTGATGAAAGGTTGATATCGCTTTTACTTTGTCGCGGTCGGCGATGGCTTGGGCAATGGTAGGATGGAAAGGGAAGGTATCTTCGAAAAGCCGCTCTTGTCCAAGTGGAGCCTGCGCCCAGAACTTCTCAAAGAAAGAAGATAACGATAAAATAATGCCTTGCAGAACCAAGTTTCCGGATGCTTCATAAATGGTCTTGTGGAAGTTCCTATCTGCGACAGTCGTAATTTCAATGACTTCCTCGTGATTGCGTATTTCATCCAAGAATTGATGCATGAGCCTGATTTGCTCTTCTGATGCATGCTCGGTAGCAAGTTCTACAGCAAGTCCTTCTAATGCCCTGCGAACTTGACAGGCTTGGATCATAAATGTTTTTTCATCTTCTATATCAATTTTCATCGAAAATCGGTAGGAAGAGGGATCTTCGACATAAATGCCTTTACCATTTTGGATTTTGACAAAATCCATCGCTTCCAGCGAGCGCAGCGCCTCTCGAATCGAGGTGCGGCTTACGCCTAACAATTGAACAATTTCTTCGATGTGGGGCAGCTTGTCCCCTTTTTGCAAACCAGATTTCCGAATATAATCAATAATTTCTTGTGCAACGATTTCGTGCAGCTGTAGTTTTTTGATTTTACGCACCGAAGGGCCTCCTCATTCACGCACTACTATATGACTATATTATAGCATACATGTAGGATGAAGGGTTATTTCAAGAAATACCAAAGCATATCCATCCAGTCTTAGTACAAGGAATAAATTTCCGTTTTCCAAGGAAACCTACTCTCAGGTGATATAACATGAATCTGACAGAAACAACGGATATGGCCAGACTTAAACTTCAATTTGAATCAAATAGTGATTTTGTGATGGAACGAAAGCAACTTTTGGGTCAGGAAGTTGTATTTTGTTATTTTCGTCCCTTTGTTAGCCTAGCACAAACGAATCAATTATTATCTTGGATGGAGTCCAGTCCAATCAGTGATTGGCTTCAACAAATAAGCCTATTGAATGGCAAATTAAACGCAACTTACGACTTGCAGATGAGCAGCTTAATGGAAGGTTATTTAATTATTTATTTACTCGATAACCCTATAAGAAATTTTATTATCAAGCCCGTATCATCAACGATTAAGAGAATGATAAATGTTCCACAAAATGAAAATGTGATTGAGTCTTCCTTTGGGGCGTTTAATGAGGATTTGGACACCAATATGGCGCTGATCCGCGACGAGCTAAGATCCCCTACACTAACCATGAATACCTTAATTATGGGGACAAAACAACCAAAAAGAACCACCTTAACTTATTTATCGGACTCTGTTAATCGCAAGCTGCTTTCATCCTTAATGAAGAAGCTAGAGGCAAATAAAGCAAAGGAATTTAAACATTTGCAAGAAATCATCAAGGTGTTGGGAGAAGGGAATTTCAGCCTTATTTCCCCTTGTCTAACTTCTGAGCGGCCGGCAGAAGCAGCAGACCATTTGAAAAATGGCCGTGTTATCCTGTTTATCGAAGGACTTCCGTACGCTTTTGTTATGCCAGTTATTATTACAGATCTCTGGTGCTTGAACTCCGATCGCAACTTCCCCAAGATTACAATGATTACCATTCGGATGCTTCGGTTTATCGGCATGTTTATCGCTTTAGTCTTACCTGCTCTATATGTATCTTTAGTCTCTGTGAATCCAGAGGTACTCCGAATCCAGCTAGCCTTGTCAGTTGCCCAGAGCCGTGAAGGGGTACCCTATCCGGCCTTTTTGGAAGTCATTTTTATGTTAATTGTTCTAGAGATGCTCATTGAAGCGAGTATTCGCCTTCCCAAAAGTATAGGTCCCTCGATAACAACAGTAGGTGGAATTATTCTCGGGCAAGCCGTTGTAAGCGCAAAATTGGTAAGTAATCTATTCATTATTGTTTTGGCAGCTTCCGCTTTGGCGAATTTCACATTGAACGGGGTACAAAATGCCCTGTTTATTCGAATATCAAAATATGTTTTGATCGTGCTTAGTGCTATTTTTGGTGTTCTTGGTACGATTGGTGGAATCATTTGGCTGTCCATCTATATGGCCTCTATCGCGACATTTGAAGTCGCCTACGTCAATGTAAATGTAAAGGAAGGTCCCCAGGATGGTTAATAAAATATCAGTCTATCTAACCTTCATCACTGTACATTTCGGGCTGATATTCTTCGTATATCCGGAGAAAATATTTGAATCGACAAGCAAAGGTCATTGGGAAGCTATACTGATTGGCTGCCTATACGAAGTAACCATGATGTGGATCTATCTTAGAGGCCTGTCATCTTTCCCTAACATGACGATTGTTCAGATTTGCAAACAAGTATTGGGACCCTGGCTGTCAAGAATCCTTCTAATTCCAATCATGTTATATTTTCTTGCGACTCTAGTCTTAATTTCCAGGGTATATTCGGAAATGATGACCATCGTATTTTTACCAAAAACGCCGATATGGGCTTTACTCTGTTTTATCTTCTTGGGCTTGTTTGCAGCCTGGTGTGGTATCAAGACAGTGCTCAGAACAAGTGTCATTATCTCGGTTTTGTTCATACCTTGGATTTTTGCAGCACTCAGCAGCTCCGTGATAAATTTCGATATCCGTAATGCATCCCCAATTTGGAACACTAACTTTGATTTTTTGAAGCATCCTGCTTATTATTCAAGTTTTTTCGCTTTTTCCGGGTTTTTATTTTTGGGTATGATTCACCCTTTTTTTCGAAATGTTGCGCGCAGCCGCAAGGTATTCATCCTTTTGATTGCTGGCTTGTCTCCTTTATATTTGGCATCCGTTTATATACCCCTTCTCATTTTCGGACAAGAAACTGTCATTCAACTCCAATTCCCTCTTCACACAGGGATGGATACGATCGATATGAGCTGGTCCATATTCGAGAGAATGACGCTGTTTTACACAACTTCTATGATTGCTTTTTTAGTTCTCTATAGTGCAGTTTTAATTTGGCTCATAGCTGAGATGTTTCGGGGCATCGTAGTTCCCTTATCCAATAAGTGGTTAAGTGTAATTATTTCAATCATTGCCTACTTTCTTAGTTCACTGGTTCCAGGTTGGTCTGAAACAGAACACCTAATTGGGCTGGATACTGGGCTCCGAGCTTATAGTATCTGTGTCTTTCCAATCGTAATTGGGATTATTGGCGCACTGCAAAGGAGGCGAATTAACCAAGGATGACATACATATTTCGTTCAGTCTTAGTACTCCTAACTATATTCCTGTTATCGGGCTGTTGGGACAATAAGGATATCAATAAAAGGATACTGCCTGTAGCGATGGCTATAAGTCAAACAGATGCAAAAACGTATAGAGTTGGGCTTCGAGTGCCTCAACTTGATTCAACTAATATGACACCACGAATCATAACTGGGGAAGCCTCAACGATCAGTGAAGCCTTGGATCGGATGCGTGGAAATGTAGAAAGCAGTATTGATTTACTACATCTCAAACTTCTGATGATTGATGAAAGAACCGCTAAGCTTGGTATAAAAGAAGTGCTTGAATATGCCATTAGGTCTCATGACATTGCACCTAAAGCCCTGGTTTCTGTGTTTAGAGGTGATTTAATCGAAATGTTAAACAAAAAAGAGCAAGGCGGAGCGGATGGTGGCACTGCGAGCTATGATTTTTTCAACAAGCTGGCTGGCTGGACCCCCAACACTTCTATTGTGTATTTATGGGAAGCATATCGAGGGGTTTTTTCGCATACGGAAGATTTTGCTCTTCCAATAATTAAACCTGGCGTGCGTACGATGTTTAAGTTAGATGGTTCAGCCATCATGAGTCGGGGAGTTATGGTTGGAACGATTTCTTCAGATGATACGCTCATATACAACATTATGAAAGGTGATTTTCAGGGGGCTAATGTAGAAGTAATGGAGCATGCCAGCGTTCTCCTAGTCGACGTGGATTATAAGCACCGTCATCATTGGGATGGCCATACACCGCAAGTGGAAACGGATATGAAGGTCGTTGGCATGCTTCTGGAGACGAAGGGCAACCCCAGTAAAGAACAGATTAAGGATGAGCTCCAAAACTTGTTGAGTAAGCGGGCTAAAGCTATGATTTCAAAACTGCAGGAAAATCAATCGGATTTGTTTGGTTACGGACAATATTTCCGTAATGATCTTTCCCATGTTCAATTAAAGGAATGGAGAAAAACCTGGTATCCACAGCTGAAAGTGACATTAAATGTGAAAGTGAATATTAGAAATAGTGGGAATTTGAAATTTAATACGATTGATTCGTGAGCATAAGGACAGAAACGACTGAAAACACAGCTTCCAAGCTGTATTTTTTCAGTCTATTTCCATTTCTATGAACGCTTCAAACCTAACTTTTCAACATCTGCCAGCCACTTTTCACGCTGCTTATCCGTTGAAGACTTAACTGGACTTATTTCTGTAATCTTGACGGGATTGACTCCACAAAATTGCAAGGTCCCACGTTTCATGACATGATGCCCTGCTTGTTTGTACACCCATCGATAGTACCAGGAAGGTGTGTCCATGGTTACTATGAGACGGGCAGATTTCCCACTTAATAATTTGTCCCAGAACATGGAATTTGGACGATTCCGATAGGCGAAACCTGGTAGAAATACACGATCAATGAACCCCTTTAGGACCGCTGGGACTGTCCCCCACCAGATCGGATATACGAACACCAGGTGATCCGCCCAACGGATCGTCTCTTGAGCCGCAAGCAAATCCTCTTCTAACTCCAGCCGTTGATGGTAGCCATATTTCAAATTCGGTTCAAAAGACAAAGAGCCTATATGAATGCTGCGTACCTCCGAGCCGCTAGCGATTGCCCCTTTCTTGTAGGCTTCCGATAACGCTGTGCAATAGCTCTTAGCAAAGGGATGTCCGTTAATAATGGCTATGTTTGGTTGCATGTTCCTGCCTCCTCGTGACTCTGTTTATTCATCTTTCATCACTTTGCGTGTTAAGATAAAGTAAGAATAAGCCATTTGGAACTAGAAAAGTATGATCAAACATGCCAAAATCTTATTCTTATGTGCAGAAAGGAGGTCTCGTGAGTTGTCACCAAACTACACAGGGTTATCTGTCTCCCTTGTTTATCCGATTATCAAAGCGATTGTGTTCAAGGGACATAACAAAGAAGAATTTTTCACAAGAGCAAATATGGATGAGTCCATTCTTCAAGACACCGAGGCTAGGTTGTCGGAGGAGGATTTCGAACGTATGACGGAATTAGCCGCTGCCATTACATCTGATGACATGTTCGGATTACATCAGGGACAGAACATAGAGGTTTCTGATTTGGGGATTCTAGGATATGTGATGCTTCACTCAAAAACCATCGGTCAAGGCCTAGCAGCTTTTCAAAAATATAATATGATCGTATGTGATGGATACAACATCAATTGGCAAATAGAAGAGAATGACGTTATCATCGGGTTGTCCTACAATCGTCCACACAAGGAACCGGCCAGACACTGCATAGAAGATATGGCTAGTTCTTTGTATCATTTGATGATAAGGCTAAGCTGCAGAAATATTTCTTTAAAAGAGGTGCATTTCACTCATGCTCTCTCCACGGAGATTGACGCGTATACATCGGTACTAGGGGTCACACCGCAGTTTGGTAAGGATTCGAATACAATTCGTATAAGCAAGGACATTCTGGAATACCCCATTTTATTAGCGGACTCCAAGCTATTGGGGACCTTCGAGGCCATCGCGGAGGAAACCAGACACAGACTCATGCAAGGTCGAACATTTTCCGACCAATTATACAATTGGATCATGAAGGATATGCCGATGCCTTTTCCAAGTTTAAAAGAGACATCAATGGCTTTTAAAATGAGTGTTAGAAGCATTCAGGCAAGGTTAAAACAGGAAAATACAACCTATCAAGATATCATGAATCGGGCTCGAAGAGAGCTTGCTGTTGGTTATTTGGCTAAACCGGAATATAAAATAGGAGAGGTCGCTTACCTTCTTCACTTTTCTGAGCCAAGTGCCTTTCAAAGTGCTTTTAAGAAGTGGACAGGGGTAACACCAAGGCAGTATCGGATGGATTTATTGAAACATCTCCAACTATGATAGCATCCAAAACCAAGAAAGCCCGAAAGGGCTTTTTTTACGTTAATCCATTTTCTAAAAACTACATCGCTAGACCGAGAACTTTTTAAAGCTTGCGCCGGATGAGTGAAACACCTTGAAGATCTATGCTTAGAAGCGTTGAGGAATTTAGTTAAAGATGAGGTGTAACCATGAAAAAGCAAGGAAACAACAAGACTTTAGTTCTAATCGGTCTGCTGCTAGGCCTGGTTTTCTCAGAGTTGGATCAAACGGTCGTGTCGACGGCTCTGCCGACCATTATTCGTGATCTGCACGGCATGACACTTTACGGCTGGGTAGCAGGAATTTACATGCTCTCGATTACGATGTTCATGCCGATCTTCGGCAAGCTTGCCGATATTTATGGTCGCAAGAAGATTTATTTAAGCTGTGTCGCCCTATTTATGGTCGGATCCATCATCAGCGGACTCGCTGATTCGATGACCACACTGCTAATCGGCAGAGGCGTTCAAGGAATCGGAGCCGGTGGACTCATGCCTTTGGCCATGATCATCATTGGCGATACATTTCCGCTAGAGCAGCGAGCCAAAGTCCAGAGCCTTGTCGGCCCGTTATTGATTCTGCCACAGCTGATCGGCCCTACGATTGGCGGGTATTTCGTAAGCTATGTGAGCTGGCATTGGATCTTTCTGATCAACATTCCTGTAGGACTTATCGCTGCCTTTATCGTTTCCAAGGGCTTGCGAGAAGCGGCCAGCACCGAGAAAAAATCCATTGACTGGGCAGGAGCCTTTACACTCGTTCTTGCTATGCTCTCACTTCTTCTAGCTCCGGTCTTGATCGACATCAAAGGCTATACGTGGTCTTCCCCAATTATTATCGGCTTATTGACGTTATTCGCAGCTCTTACCCTGCTCTTTATCCGAATCGAATCGAAGGCCAAGGAGCCGATCATTCCGCTTGTTCTCTTCAGAAATCGGTCCGTCGTCGTACTGTCCTGTATCGTGTTCCTAACCATGCTAGGCGTCATGGGAGGCATGTCGGGATTCCCATTTTTTGCACAGAATGTCATGGGTATGTCGCCCACCGCATCCGGTTACTTGTCACTGGCCTTCATGGCAGGCGCCATTCCGGCAAGTGTCATTTGCGGTAATCTCATAACGAAGATCGCCTACAAGAAACTCTTCATCGTATCGTTTATCTTCCCGATCGTAAGCTATGTACTGTTATCGCGCATACATGTTGATACAACAGTGATCTACATTATCGTAGCGTTCTTCATTTTGGGGCTTGGGATCGGCGTTCTATTCGGTTCAGACAATTTGATCGTGCAGGAGTCTGTTGCGAAGGAACACAGCGGAGTCGGAGTGGCAACGGTGCAGTTGTTCCAGGCCATTGGTACCACGCTAGGATTCAGTATCTTCGGAAGCTTGCTTTCCAGAAATATCGCCAGCAGTTTATCCGGATTATCGGACCAATTCCCAGAAGGAACTGCAGAGACGATCCTGAATGGTGGCATCCCGCAAGGGCTCTCAGCAGACTTACTGCTGCAAATCAAAATGGTATTTGCAGAGGCGTTCCAACACATTTTCGCAATAGGCATCATTTTCGCTTTTGTAGCTTTTATAGCTTGCTGGTTCATGAGAAAAGAAGTGCTGACGAATGCGGAAGAGGCTTTGAGTACAAAAGAAGTTCTGACTACAAATACATGACAATAATAAATGGTTTACGCCGACCTTGGAGAATGTGTTTGCAAGGTTGATGCAAAGCATGTAACGCCCAGGTTGTGTAGGGTAAACGGATTTGCTTGCTCAACCGAGTAAACCTTGTAATGTTGTACGTTGTACAACAATTGGCAAGCTAATCGGCGTTTTCCACGCGATTGTTGCAGAAAATACAACAATTACAGCTTAAAGCAGCTCTAGAGCCCATAAAATGGATAAATTGTTGTACGACATACAACATCTTTAGCTTTCCCAGCAGAAATCGAGGAAATTGTTGCACGCTGTACAACATGTCTTTCTAATTCTCCGTTTGGACTTACCCCTAACCCCAAAAAAATCTGGCGTCAAAAATAAACTGGATAGGAAGTCAGATTAGTTTCTGATCTTCTCTATCCAGCTTTTGCTCTTCATCTTATTCAATTCGGCACATGATAGTTGCGGGCTGTTGTTTTTTGTTTGAAAATCATTTTTTTCCATATGAGCGGGATGCCGCCAATGAGGTATAAATAGCGAGCATCGATGACTTTTTTCAAGAGAGCGGCGAATTTGCCTTTGACTTTCTTCACTTTGAGTAGACCCACTGCCTCTCCCCTGCCTAAGGATGCCACGGTTCCTTTGAAATCGTATGCGAAGGGCTTAAGGTCGCGGCCGCGAACGGCATATAGGAGATTTCTCGCTACGTTGTAGCCTTGCTGAACGGCAATCTGGGCATTCGCTGGATAAGGCGTCCCCTCAGGGCTCATCACAATAGAGCAATCACCTGTAATAAATACATCAGGATACTGGTAGGAGCGCAAGCACTCGTCCACTTTGACCCTTCCCCGCTGTACATCGAATCCCGCTTGCTCTAACAAGGAGTTCCCGCGAATGCCTCCCGACCAAACAACGGTGCCTGCACGAATGAACTCGCCATTGCCCAAAATAACGCCATCCGGCGTGCACTCCTTAATGGGTGTGGATAGTTTATACTCAACACCTTTGCGGCGCATGACTTCCATGCCATATTCGACAAGATCTTCAGGTAGACCAGGAGGCAGCGCCGATGGGGAGGCTTCGATATTTATGATTTTCACAGTGGACGGGTCGACGTCATAGGTCCTGCTGAGCACAGGGATCCGATCTGCCAATTCCCCCACAAACTCTGTTCCAGTGAAACCAGCGCCCCCAACCACAAAGGTGAGGTACTCTTTCCTCTTTGGCTCCATTTTTGACTTGGCAAACATATATTCAATATGCTGGCGAATAAAGCGCACGCTGTTTATGCTCTTAATCGACATCGCATATTCATTCATCCCAGGAATGCCGAATGTCTCAGTCTCACTCCCAAGCCCAATAACCAGATAATCGTAGGAGAGGTCCCTATCGCCGAGCACAACCTTCTTTTCCTCTGGCAAAATCTGACTTACGGTTGATTTCACAAAATGAATCTTACGCTCATCAATCAAATCCGCTATCGCCACACGGGCATTATCGTGATGATCGGTACCGGCAGCCGGCATATGCAGATGCGTCGTGATGTAGTGATAGTCATGTTTGTTCACCAAAGTTACATCCATCTCACTTGCTTTCATCTGCTTCTGAAGCCTAATAGCTGTGACAAGACCACCGTAACCTGCGCCAAGAATAACTACTTTCGGTTTGCTCATTGAAATCCTCTCCTCCGATTTGTGAAATAAATCACATATATCTGTGAAAAATATCACATACTTTTATAAGAAGAGCCGTTTGGCGACTCTTTCTTTTATAATATGCTATTTCTCATCGAAAATCACTATAAATTTGACCATTTTTTGAACAACAAGCGTTTTATTTGGATTCGAAGGCGTCGCTCTCCGCTTTATCATGTAATCGGCGTAATCGAAAACAGTTCATTCCTGCCACGCCGAGCTCCTCCAGCAAACCAAAGTTCGCCCATGCGCCCACCACCGCCCCGATGCCGGGGACGAGCTGAAGCATTTTACGAAAATCAATCGTATCTCGGTATTCCTGCTGCAGCTGCTGCCAATCCACTTGATTCATGTAGTCCTCAGCCGGTGGAAAAGAATGAGAAATGGTATGCCAATTCTTAATGGTATGAAGAAGATCCGGCTTCTTATTCGGACTGGAAAAGGCCAACTGAAACACATAGAGAATGAATAACCGCTCCCGGTAATCTTTGGTCGAGTAGCCGTAGGCATGTGCCAGCTCAAATAGGAATTTCAATTTAATGCCGATCAGAATCGGGAAATCCGCTAGTCCTAGTAAGATCCCACCCGCTCCCGTACCAGCTCCTTCTGCTGCGGCAATCTTTTTATATAGGGATAATAGTTCCTCAGCTTTGGCATCGCTATCTGCTAAGGAGACGCCGTATAACGGGTCGTTTTTGGGGATGTAATTCATACCGAATAGGGTCGTTTGTACGATCCCTTTGACGGTCGCGGTTATAGTTTTATGAACCTTATCGGGAATCAAATTATTGATGCTGGTTTGAACAGATTTGGAGGCTCTCTCCATCAGGTTGGGAGTCCTCTGCTGCCGAATTTCCCAGCGTTTCAGCTTTTTCAACATCTGCTGCTCATAAATTGTGTACGCTGTTTCCATTCTCGCCACCGCCATCCCTGTTCTTCATTTAAGTATAGTATACGGGGCGATTGGTCTCAACATGACGTGGTGAGCGGAGAAGAAAACGGGGAGTGGCGGGAAGCGGCATGAAGAAGAGCATGAGAAGAGCATAAAGAAGAGCAAAATGAAGAGCATGAGGAAGTGCACAATGAAAGAGCAAAGTGAAGAGCTAAAAAGAGCAAGGGACTGCCCCAAAAGTCCTATTTGGAAAATTCAGCTCCAACTTGTGAATTTCGTAGTCTGCTTGCTACTTCCATTGGATTATTCCAATAGAAGTGGGGATTTTACGGCCTAAAAGTCAATTCCATTGGAAAAATCCAATGGAAGTATAAATTTCGTTCTGAACCGATTCGAATGTCCCTGAAGGTCAATATGCGTATAGGGGCTGTCCTCAAGTAGATCTATCTACATTTGGGACAGCCCCCGAAAATTATGATTGCATGTACATTAGTAATGAAAAACAAAGAATGCCAGTGATAACGAGAATGGTGTCCATACCTCGCCACTGTAAAGTGTTTTTCTTCAGTAGCAGCTGCTTGCCGTCGATTTTTTTCAGTTCCATCGCAATGGTCATTTGCTCTGCCTTATGGAACATAGCGAGCAGCAAGGGGACGACCAGCGCCGGGATATCTCGTGAACGAACTGCACCCGGGCGGATTGATGCTTTGCCTCTCGCCCTTACGATGGCTGAGAACCGCTGCCACTCCCGCAGGATGAGCGGAATGAAGCGGAAAATCAAGGAAACGGCCAAAGAAAACGATTCAACCGGCAGCTTAACTTTGCGGAAATATTTCAAGGCCCAATTGAGACCTTGCACGAGCTGACCATAAGGCGTCGTAACGGCTAGCCAATAGCCTGCCATGAGGACGAGAAACAAACGTGTCAACGTGAGTGCCGTGCTCCAGCCACGCTCCGCCGAGAAACCAAGCGGAAACTGCCCTTCAGCGGTTGACCAGTCCAGCCCTGCCAGAAGGATCGAAATGAACATGAAGATCAGGAATGGCAGGGCGATCTTCATGCTGCCGCGAAGGACGGAGCGCGGGAGGCCGAGAAACGCGAGGCTGAGGAGCAGCATGGCTGCCGCGAGGCCGCTCCACTGCTGCTGCTGCATCGTCCCGATGACGAGCAGCAGGTAGAGCAGCCACTTTGCGCGCGGGTCGAGCCGCAGCATCGCGGCCTGCGGCGGCTTCGAGGCCACGCCAGCTTCGCGCGTGGCCTGCGGGCTCGGCGCTGCCGCTTGCGGCGCCGGCCTAGGGCTGGCGCTGGCGCATTCGCGCAGCGCCTCTGCGATCGCCGGCGCGGCAAGCGCCGGCGTGAGCCGGTCTGGCGCGATGGCGATGCCATAGCGCGCCAGCTCTAGCGCGGCCTCCACGCAGCTCGGGAGGCCGACCCCCGCGCGCGTCAGCACCTCCGGCGCGCGGCAAAGCTCTTCCGGCGAGCCGTCGAAGACGAGCGCGCCGCGGTCTAGAACGAGGACACGGTCCGCTAGCGGAAAGAACGTGTCCAGGTCGTGCGTGGCGATGACGAAGCCGCCACGCTCGCGCACGCGAATGATGCGCAGCAATTCGCGGACGGCTGCCGCCTCTAAGCCGGCAGTTGGCTCATCCATGAGGAGCCAGTCCGGCGCAGTGGCGAAGGTTGTGGCCAGCGCGAGCCGGCGCTGCTCGCCGCCGCTCAGCAAGAAAGGCGAGCGATCCATGGCGATGACGCCACGTGGATCGAGGTCAGCGCAAGCGGCGCGAATACGCCGCTCGCGTTCGTCCACCCCGAGCCGGTAAGGACGCAAAGAGTACGCGAATTCCTGGCGTACACTGCGTGCGAACAGCTGCTGCTCGGGGAATTGAAATATCAGACCTAGACGCAGGAGATGGGCTTGGTTTACTTTCCGTTTGTGCCACAATGGCTGCTCATCAAGGGTAATCATTCCTAAGGTTGGTTCCAGAATTCCGGCCATGACCTGCAGCAGTGTTGATTTCCCAGAACCCGTGTGACCAATCAACAAGGTCAGCGATCCATCTGCCAAGTTGAAGTTGATATCCTTCAGCAGTTGATTGTTAGGGTCATCCGGAGCATCTACCCGAATGTCCTGCAGAGCTATGGACATAAGGTTGCCACCGCCTTAGCCAGCTCTTCCATATCTAGCGGGAGGAGGTCAAGCTGACAACCTTGCTGCAGTAGACCAATGGCTGTCTTGACCACAAAAGGCGGATCAAACCCTAATTCCATACATGGTGTCATGACCGATAATTCTCCCCCTTCCCCATAAAAAAACACTCTCGGCTCCCCATCAAAGCTTATCCGTCCCTCTCCAAAACCAACGACACGGGTGGCATCCGCCAACTCTTCCAAACGATGGGTAATCCACACAATCGTCGTCCCACGCTTATTCGCTTCACGTACCGCTTGGCGTACTTCCTTCCTTGCCGCAGGGTCCAGCATCGCGGTCGGCTCATCTAATACAAGAATCTTTGGTTGAGCAGCAAGCGCTGCTGCAAGATTCACTAACTGCTTTTGCCCACCGGATAACGTGTTAAGCGTACGCTCGATCGGGATCGTCAGTCCAACGGCAGATAAGGTCTCAATGTACCATTCTTTACGTGCTTCTGTACTTAAATTCTGCCCATTCGGCAGGTAATCCAGCTCTTCCTGAACCGTATCTCCAACAAACTGCGCATCCGGTATTTGCAGCACACCTCGAGTTAGCCAATGCTGGTCTTGTTTATGCACGAACTGCCCACCAGAGAGAGGACTTAAGCCCAGTAATACGCTGGCTAGTGTACTTTTGCCGCTGCCATTGGGGCCTATAACTACAATCCACTCTCCCTGATGAATATCCATGGAGACATCAGACCACACTTGCCTTCCTTCTCCCGATTCTGTTCGATAAATCACGGAGGCTTTCTCCAAAGAAGCTAAAATCTCACTGTTTGCCATATGTAAAATGTTCCTTTCACTTTCACAAAAGATGTGCTATCATCTGATTGTCAACCATTGTCGTTCGAGTTGGTTGACAATACATCAACAATAACAGAAACAGGAGCGATGAACAATATGAAACTCACTCTACGCGGCGTTGTTTTTAGTGCACTATTTGCCGCTATTCTCGTTTTATTCAGCTTTGCGAAAATTTCTCTTCCTTTGACACCCGTGCCTATTACATTGCAAACACTCGCGGTTATGCTGGCTGGCGGACTTCTGGGAGCACGCTATGGATTCCTTAGTATGGCACTCGTTGTCGTCCTTACAGCCATCGGCTTTCCCCTGCTTCACGGAAATGGTGGTTTAGGTGTCGTCCTCGGACCTACTGGCGGCTTCATTATGATTTGGCCTATTTCGGCCATGCTTATCGGTCTTATTTTACCTCGTATACGGATGAATGGCATCATGGGATACATCGCCGCATTCTTTGTCCTTGAAGTATTCGGCTCTCTCATTCTATATCTGGCCGGAGTTCCTTGGTTAATGTACAAAGTACCAACTTATACATTCGCCAAAGCCATGACAGCAGCGTGCTATCCATTTTTACTAGGAGATGCTATCAAAGCCGTGGTTGCAGCACTCATCATTGCTCCTGTTCGCCAAGTATTTCCGCCACAAAGACTTACGGGTTCCTCTTCACATAGCGTGGTAAAAAGTAATAGTACTTCAGATCTTAGCATTTAAGACTCTGAAGACGAACAACGGCCTTACAGCCGCAGAAGATCTGAGCGTACACCTCAAATCTTTGGCGGCTGTAAGGCCGTTTTCCCGTGGAGACGTAACTTCCCAATAAACAGAGGTTTAAATATTTTTTTGCACCCGCGAACCTAAAAGTAGGGTGCGGCATCTAATCTTTATCATTTAAAACAAGGAGGCTAGCTAATGTGCAGATACTAGAACGTGATATTAAACTTGCCCGAAATGGAGACAAGGAAGCTTTTACACGACTCATCAAAGCCATAGAGTTAAATCTTTACGGGGTGGCAAGATCCATTGTTAAACGGGATGAGGATTGCGCTGATGCGATACAGGAAACGATTTGGAAAGCCTATCGTAATCTTTCTTCACTGAAAGAACCCGCTTTTTTCAAAACATGGATATTCCGCATCCTCATAAACGAATGCAACCAAATATTGCGGAAAGAGAAAAGGACGGTATCCAGTGAAAACTTGCGAAAGGAACAAGTATCCTCATTCGACACTTACGAAAATATTGATTTAAAAGAAGCGATAAACCATTTGGAAGAATCATTAAGATTACTAATTACACTTCACTATTTTGAAGGTATTTCGCTTAAACAGATTTCTGAGCTCCTCGATACACCTGAGGGAACGATTAAGTCACGACTTCATCGTGCCCGGCATTTTCTAGCCGATTGCCTAAGAGAACCTAATGAAAGGATGATCAGCAATGAATCCTGATAAGTTGGATGAAGAACTTATAGAATTGATCGGGGATAAACCCACGGTACTTCCGGATTTGGTTCGTAGCCGGATCGACTCTACTTTAGCCGCTTTGCCTAAAAAACGTCATATTAATAGGACGCGCAAACTTGCTCTAGCTTCTTTGGCAGCTGCTATTTTGGGACTGATCTTGCTAGGATCGGGTTTTGTATATCCTGCGATGGCTTCTGCTTTAAAGCAGATACCTGGGTTCGAATCTGT
This sequence comes from Paenibacillus germinis, assembly GCF_013141785.1. Taxonomy (NCBI): domain Bacteria; kingdom Bacillati; phylum Bacillota; class Bacilli; order Caryophanales; family Paenibacillaceae; genus Paenibacillus; species Paenibacillus germinis. The sequence goes on along the minus strand of NZ_WHOC01000138.1, from coordinate 23,666 downwards.
TTTTAAATTTGCCGGAGATTTCGGTTTGAAAACCGCTGACGAAAAGGGCATGACCACGACGATCAACCAGCGCGTTACGGATCAAGGCATTACTGTTGAAGTATCTGAGGCGATGTATGATGGGGTCAGACTGACAGTAGGCTATTTGCAGACATCTTTGAATGGTATACAGGAGCTTGGAGATGTGGAGTATGAAATTAATGGAAAGCATGTACATTTCCCAGGTAGTGGCTCAGGCAGCAGACTTGATGAACACACTTATGCAGGAGTAGTAGAGTTAAACCCTGAAGTGGAGCTGCCAAAACACTTTCAGCTTAAAATGACAGTGTTCCGTATAGGGTCTACACTTGGAAAATGGGAGTTCAGCTTCCCTGTTGAAAAGATCACCTCCGATAACAAAGTCGTGATGCCGATGGTCACTAAAACTTATGGCAATCTGAGCCTGATCATAAAAAAAATTGTCTTTACTCCTAGTTCCACCGAAATGGATGTGGAGATCAAGCGGCCATCAAAAGTAAATACATTTATTAATTTTCATATGATAGATGACAAAGGCGTGCATCTCGAACCTCATGGTGGAGGAGGAGGCGGACGTACCGAGGGTGATTTCGAAATATCCACATTTAAGCATCAATTCGGACCGGTTAAAGACATACCGAAAACTGTAACTATCCGTCCGGTGATTGATGGCGGCCAGTCGTCTGTGCTTCCCAAAGAAACACGTGTGCTTATGGATGGGTCACCCACTCCCGAGCACCCCCTAGTCCTTTCCCAGGGGGAAATCGGTTTGTTGAAAATCACTCAGGTGGAATTTCTAAAAGATAAAACGTTAGTTCATTATCAAACAGAAGGAAATGAGCCACATATGCAATCAAACCCTTTGTGGATCGAGGATGAATCCGGAAAAAAATATTTGCTGCTAGACAAACGAACCGAACTCATCGATCCAGTATTATACAAGTTTATCCGTGAATTCCCTGTCTTCCGCGGTGATCAGAAATTGACTTTTGTCACAAAAGAACTGCCTAAACCAGACTATGTAAAAGAACTAGAAATGACCATTCCTATATCCCCTTAAACATATAATAGTTTACTTTTATGTGGAATTAACCCTCGTAATTCTTGCTTTAATGAATTGCGGGGTTTTTTTATGATAACTTATATCAAATTTTTACGATTTTGTAATGTGCAGCACGGAATTTTTATTCGATTGTAATGCCCTGACGTGTAAGCTAATTCTTGTAGACAGCAGCACGATGCAAACAACCGCGCAATCCAAACATCATCGAATAGGAGTGTTATATATGAAAAACAGCAAAAAGACATTAGCCGCATTAACAATCACAGCAACCGTAGGTTTATCAGCAATTCTTCCGTTCAATGCACTAGCAGCTAGTCCTTTCACGGATTCTGCCAACACAGCTCAAGTTCAAACAGCGATTGAACAATTAGCACAGCAGCAAGTTGTATCCGGTTATGAGAACAACACCTTCAAACCAAATCAGATTGCGACTCGCGCAGAGATTGCCAAAATAGTCGCATTAGCGCTACATGTGAAAATGGACCCAGCCGCATCCAACCATTTTAGCGATGTAACAAAGGGTGATTGGTTCTATTCCTATGCGAGTGCCCTTGAATCTTTGGGTGTGATGAAAGAGGTTGCAGGACAATTCCGGGGAGGTCAATCCATCTCTTCCGATCAACTTGCAGACGTGATTGCGAACGTGTTAAAAGTTGATAAAGCAGCAGTTGAAAAGCTGCCAAGCTTTGCATCTATCACAGGCAGTCAAGTGACGCGAGGTCAAGCCGCTCTTCTTATCTTTGAAGCGCAGCAATTAGCGCCTATTCAAGTGACTAAGCTCCAAGCTTTGAATGCCATAACATTGCAAGTTACTTTCTCAGCGCCGATTCCGGCGGCAGAATTGGAACTGGATCAGGCGTCCAAAAACTTTGTTTTTGACAACGGCCTAGCGATCAATAATGTTCCACGGTTAAAAACAGGTTCCAAATCCACCTACATCGTTCCAGTTCCTACCCAAAAAGCCGGGACAACTTACACGCTGACTTATAAAGGTAAGCCTGCTGGAACTTTCACAGCCAGCACGGAAAAAATTGCACTGAAATCCACAGCGCAAATAGCGAGTGACTTGTTTGAAGTTGAATCCCATTTGGCTGATGGTGTTGCGGATTACGGTTATGTGATTGCTGCTTACAGCAAAGGCCGCCCGGGCTCATTCATCGTTGATGAGAATAACACATACAATGGCAAAACGTATCAAATTCTTTCGTCGATGCGCAGCCGTCAAGTGCAAATTACCCCTGAGGGTGGCGCAACTATGACAGCGAACTACTTGCCATTCACACAAGCAACCGATGGCCGACAAGCACCTAAGTTTATTCTACCTAACGGCGAAACGTTCCATGCTGGTGTCAAATATACCGTTTCGGCTGACTGGGCTACTCTCGCGAATCCAACTTTTACAGCCAAAGAAATCGCACCATTGACGATCCAATCTGCTGCCGCGGTTGATGCGAAAACCATTGCTGTGACTCTTTCGCAAGATCCTAAGGATGAAATTTTCGTCTCCCGCCGTGTTACACTTACCGCAACTGACGGTACCGTGTTAACTGCTGAATACACGCTGACTTCACGTAAAGGCGCTGTAGGTACTTTCGCTCTTCTTAACAACGCTCAACTCGTTCCAGGCACTTCTTATACCGTTGCTCCAGTAGGTAAATGGTCTAATTCAACAGGCGTCACTTTGACTTTAACAAAATAATCTTCACATTAAGATAGAAATCCGAGGGTACCTTGAATGAGGTGCTCTCGTTCTATTATTTATCCCTATCCCACAATCCGAGGTGATTCCCATGTTACGTAAAAACCTTTCATTTCTGACAATACTGACTCCACTCACGCTGCTTCTTCTATTAATAGGCTGCGGGTCGCGTACCGACGCGGCAGTTGGTTCCAACATCACAGCAACTTCAGCACCTGTTCCTACACCGTCAGTACCTTCAACAACACCTGTCGTTAGTCCAAAACCAACAAATACCACTCCGCCCGATGCATCCGAAACCACTTTGATGGTTACACATTCGAAGAGTGACTATCTATCTTTCTTAAACCCGGCTTCCGGCAGCTTCGAGAAACTCATCGTCGGTCAATCTCCTTTCGCTATTGCGGAAGGGCCTAATCATCGCGCCTATGTGTCAACAGCGGAAGGTATCGCTGTGGTGGATACTCAGTTACGTAGACGCGTAGCCCTTGTACCTTACCAAGCAGATGTAGGTAAGCCTCAATTTGGCGAATATCGTCCCGGCGGCATGGGTATCGCTGTGTCGCCTGACGGCCGATACGTCTACGTAGGTGTTTACTTACCCGGCAGAAGCAAAAGCCAATTAGAAATCATGGACACCGAAAACCTCTCCATGACAGGCAGTATCTCCGTAGGAATCCGACCGTTCGATGTCGTTACCAGCCTCGATGGCCGTGAAGTTTACAGCATTGACCACGATTCTTACTCCGTGACGGCTATCGATCTTGCCAATAACAAAGCTCGCACCCTTGAGGTAGCTCCGTATGGTCGTGGCGGCTTCGAGAAGCCCCATTATGCGGCGGTTCGTTCCGATGGCCGTCTACTTTTGCCTTACCAAGGCCGCGGCCTCGTCGTTCTTGACCCTGTCAGCGGCAAGTATGAGACGAAGCCGCTAACCGGCAACACGCATCAAGAGGGCGTTGCCCTCACACCTGACGGCAAGCAGCTGCTCATCGTCGGCATCGGCTCTGCCGGCAGCGCAACCGGTAAGCCTAACTTAACAGTGCTCGACATAGCAACACTTGCCGAGAAAATCATTCCTCTGGCACGTATGCACCAAATGGTCGCCACCAGCGCAGACGGTCGTTACGCCTATCTCACAGGCGGCGTTACTTATGCCGATACCGGTTGGAACGGCATGACCGTAGTTGACTTGGAGTCTGGAGCAGTCCGCGACTTCGAGATTCCAGATTACCCTCTGGATGTACAGCTGCTTAGCCGGTAAGGCTGTTTTTCATCGTTAAAAAGTTCCATGCCAGCTAGAAATAAACTTTAATGATGAAAATCATCGTCTCAGCGGCTTTACCATCAAAATGATGGCCTTCAGACATTATTTTATGATGTTTTACATCACTAAAGTGTCCTCTTAACGCAAAATACCTACTTTAGCGATACAAAACATCGTTTCAGCCACTGACGTGTAACTTTTCCGACAGCGAGAAGTCCATTTCAGCTCTCTCAGCATATATTTGTCGGTTAACAAGCATCCTTCTGGCTCCAAGAAGTCCTTTTCGGACTTCTCGGCAACACTTTGCTACATTTCCGGCGATGAGAAGTCCATTTCGGCTCTCTCAGCTTATTTTGCATGTGATGCAAAACCAAAAACCCCTTACCCGATATACAGGCAAGGGGCCTTTTCTATGGGATCTTGCTTTCACTCATTCATTCATGCTTCGCCATATAACCCACCCCAGGGTAGGTTACAATAATCTCCACAGTCTCCGGCCCCTCTGCTAGGCTCTTGATCTTTTGGCGAATTCTGGCTATCGTGACCCGCAAATACTCTACTTCATCGCGGTACTCACTTCCCCAGATTTCACTCAGCAGCTGTTCATGGGTCATTACTTTGCCCGCATGCTGCAAGAGCAAGGCAAACAAGTTATACTCGGTCTCCGTAAACTTAACTTCAGTATCTCCCAGCCATATTCTACGCTGAGCAAGATTAGCCGTCACGGGTCCGAGCGTGATTTCACTCGTTGTGACTGGCGTTGCAATACGGCCATCCATACGGCGAAGAACGGCATTCACTCGAGCGAATAGCTCATCTAATGAGAACGGCTTCGTCAAATAATCGTCTGCCCCTAGGTTAAGTCCTTGCACTTTATCCGCCCCATTGCTCCGCGCAGTCAGCATGATGACTGGCACGCTGGAGTAGGAGCGCAGCCTTTTGAGAACGTCGAATCCGTCCATGCCCGGCATCATCAGATCAAGTAAAATCAAATCCGGATCAAATCCCTCAACCTTCTCAAGCGCCTCAGCGCCGCTTTGGCAGGCCAATGTTTCGAAATCCAACGATTTGAGGTTCGCTGCAACGAATCGTACGATTTTGGGCTCATCATCGACGATCATAATCTTCTTCTTGTTCACTTTCAGCTCTCCTTCCCTTGGAACCTCGGTATGGAGAGGATAAATATACTTCCCTCACCAGGCTTGCTCAATACGCGGATCTCTCCGCCGTGCTCTTGCATGATCCCCTTGCAGATCGCAAGACCGAGTCCGGTCCCGCCCGTTTGACGGCTTGATGACACATCAACTCGGTAGAAGCGGTCAAATATTTTATCCACATGCTCTGCAGATATCCCAATGCCATTATCTTGAACTTCCAGATGAACATAACGCTCATCCGCTTCAGCGGTAATTCGAATTATCGGATGCTGCTCGTTATAGCGAACTGCGTTCGTGAACAAGTTCACGAGGACTTGCTCCATGCGCAACTTGTCCGCGTAGACCAAAGGCATATCATCGGCCAGATGCACCTCGAATTGGGTATGCTCATAGTTCGCTTGCTGCGGGAGCCTTCTTTTGGCGCTTTCCACGACTGCTTCCAATCGGAGTGGCTGCGGATTGATCCGCATGGCACCCGATTCGATCTTCGAGATATCCAACCACTCATCAATCAGATCCTGAATGCGCCCGATGTCTTCATGAATTCCCTCCAGCAGCTCCTGTTTAAAGCTTTCTTCCCACTGGGCATCCACGCGAAGAAGCGTCTCAACACCGCCGCGAATACTCGTGATTGGTGTTTTAAATTCATGGGATGCAAGGGAAATCAGATCATTCTTAAGCGCATCGATTTCATGCTCCTTGGTCATATCACGCCACACATAGCCGCGGCCAAAAACTCGCCCTTCTCTAGCCACTTGAAACGCGGAAACCATCATAAAGCGCTCTTTGCCCTGCTCGGATTTCACCGTAAAAGCACCCTGCACCCTCGGCTCAGCAGTAAGCATCTGGAGTTCGTCTTGACGTTCGGGCAGCAAAAGAGCAATCCTTTCAAACAGCGCAGACTCATTCATTGCCCCCAACTCCGACATCGGAATTGCGAAGATTTCGGCCATCCGATGATTGGCATACACAACATTATGCTTCACGTCGATCAGGACAACCGCATCGGACATGCTTTCCAGAACGGCATTTAAGGTCGCATGCTCGTCCTGCAGCCGCTGGGTTCGTTCCTCGACACGATTCTCAAGCTCGCTGTTGAGCTGCAGCAGCGCTCCTTGATTTTCCTTAATTTGCTCAGCCATCCGGAAGAAATGATCAGCCAGCAATTGCAGTTCCAGAGGTGAACCCTGAGGAACGACTTTGCTGTCCGGCTTGGCGAAGGTGCCTCCTGCAAGACGCTGCGTGTAGCCAACTAAGGCATGAATGGTTCCATTCAGCCGTTTCGCCAGAAAACTGCCCAGTAGTACGGTCAAAATGAGTGTGAACACCAACAGCAATATCGTGATACGGAGAGATTCGATAAAAGCAGCATTGACTGCGGCTTTGGACTTACTTACCCACACGATCCAATCGATTTCGGGGATGGCTTTGTAGGTAATCAGTTCTTTATGAGTAGAGGTGCTTAATTGGTAAGTTCCTTCCCCCTGTCTCTGGACTCGGGCATCTTCGGCAACAGGCTCCTTAGATAAATCCGTCATGGATTCTGTAAGTGCTGCGTTAGGATGATAGATGGGTTTACCCGCATGATCCAGAACAACTGGATACGCTTCTTTGCCATAATCATATTTGGTAACAAGCTCCTTAATGGGAGCCAATTCGAGCACGGCGAGCACAAAGCCATCAGCTTGCCTATTTCCCTTATAAATCGGTACAGCAATCGCGACTGCCGACTGATTCAAACTTTCTGGTCCTCGGAATAACGAGGATATGATTGTCTTTTGTGCGGTTTGCACACGTTTGGTGTAATCTCGCTCCTTGACATCGACGCCAATGAGTGAAGCATTCGCTGCAGTGTGAGTCGCTTTGATGATCCCATTTTGATCTACAACGTAGATACCGGTAAAGCCCGCCAAATTTTCTTGCAGCGATTGCAGCTTTAACGTTAAGCTTTCGCGCGTACGGAAGGTGGCGTCAGATGCCGTAATTGTGGCAGCTAAAGTTTCAACCGCATTTCGATGATAGTACATGTAATCTTGGACGGCATCCCCCAGTCGGTAGGTGGTCTGCCGTTGATTCTGATTGGATTCCTGCGTAATATTGGTAATTTGAGAAACTTGAAAACTGCCTAGAATTAGAATCGGAATCATCGCCATAATAGCGAAAGTTAGGGTCAAATGCGATCGCATAGAATAATGTTTCAAAACAGGGTTCCTCCGCTCTAGCAACACTATTCTTAGATGTGTTCGTTAGCTCTATTTTACCATTTGCAAAAATGTAATGAAAATGAAATCTGAAATTCATCTGATTTTAATGAAGTAAGCCTATAATAAAGTTCGACCCCCCTTTAAAATATATAACTTAGACCCGCGGCCCGTTGCTGTGGGTCACTTTTTTGTTATAATGGATAGAAATGTATAGAAACTAAACAAAAAAGGGCGGCTTCTTATGGAAAATGACCAAGAGTTGATTACGACCAAATTTCGCGAAATTAAAAATGTCATCTCCTCCTATTTGATGCAGGTGCTGCCTCACTTTCAGATTACACCGATTATGATGTATGTCTTGGAGTTTCTGCGCAAACACCCTGAATGCATCGCTGTGGATATCTCCAATGAATTCGGGCTAACCAGAGGAGCTATCACACAGCTGTTAGATAAATTGGAACTGCAGGGTTTGGTCATCCGCAAGCCGCATCCTACTAGTCGCAGAAGTCAGCTCGTTCAAATGACGGATAAAGGAAATGAACTGATAATTAACATCTTAGCTGCGTACAATAAAAAAATCGAACAGCTATTTACCCCCTATTCCAAGGAAGAATTGGCTGCACTCAAACAGCTTTTAGAAAAATTGCCTTTATAATCCCAACATTCCTGTTGGGATTTTTCATTTTCAGTCTTGACTAATTCGTTTAATCGATATATTGTTTAGTTCGTAAACAGTTTAATAAATAAGCACACGAGGAGTGTTTTGAATGAATAAAATTATAGCGATCACCGGAGCCTCATCCGGTATAGGATTAGCGACTGCGCTGCAATTTTCTGAGATTGGTTGGACGGTTTACGCAGGAACACGCAACGTAGAACGTGATCAAGAGAAATACAGCCAGCAGGCTAATCTTCATTTTATCGAAATGGAAGTCACCAGCCCTGAATCTATGGAAAATGCGTTTGGCGTTATTGAAAAGAACCACGGTCACCTTGACGTTTTGTTCTGTAATGCGGGCTTTGGATTTTTGAGAGCCTTGGGGCAAGCGACTATGGAGGAGATTCATAACGTTTTTGATACGAATGTCTACGGAGTTATGCATACGATTCGTGCAGGGCTTCCGCTGCTTCGCAAGTCAGATGCTGGACATCTGATTGCAACAACAAGTGTTGGCGGCTTGGTCGGGCAACCCTTTAATGAGATTTATTGCGCGGCTAAATTCGCCGTTGAGGGTTTGTTAGAAAGTTTAGCAACCTACTACAAGCCCACATTTAATATTGATGTTACGCTGCTTGAGCCCGGCGCGATTGCAACCAATTTTAACAGCACCGTCCTCGGTCACGTTCAAAAAACCGGCGGCATTCTAGAAGATGAATATAAGCCGATTATCACGCAGTATTTGGACACCTTCGCCAAGCGGAATTCGGTGCCTCAAACGTCAGAATCAGTTGCAGAGGTGATGGTTAAATTAGTCACGGAGCTGGATCCGAAGCCATTACGCATTCGAACATCGGAAGCTGCGGAAGCTTTCGTCCAATATAAAGTGAGTCAAGATCCCACGGGTCTGGACGGCATGCTCAACACACGTAAACTGCATTTGAATAGGTAAAAATCAAATCAAATACCACTTCGGAACGTAAAAACGTTCTGCAGTGGTATTTTTCAGTAGATAAGAAAGTATAAGTTTTATACTTTTGCTTCGCATCTACCTTGTCAAACGCGCTCGTCCCAGAAGGACGACGGAGTCGTTTATCCTTGAATCCAAAAAAAGATTGCATAAACTAATATCATTAGTTAATATATTATTATAATTAGTTTACCCATGAAGGGGAGTGTTGTTATCATGATGATCATGATGAAAGCCGCCAATTTAGGCTTACGTTTTTTGTTAGAACTTTGCATCCTTGCTTCCCTTAGTTATTGGGGATTTCACGTTGGCAAAGGAGGGCTGCTCAAAGGCGTTCTGGGCATTGGCACTCCGCTGCTTGCAGCCATCCTATGGGGTATGTTCGTTTCACCGAAAGCTTCAATAACCGTCTCTCAGCCTCTTCAATTTATCATCGAACTCGTTATTTTCGCAGTTGCCATTATAGCCCTTTATGTAACCGGCAAACATTCTCTTGCTATTTGTTTCGCTCTTTTTTACATTCTTCATCGCATTCTGAAGTTCCTCTGGGAACAATAAAGGCGGTCACATTTGGGCGACGAGCAACCCATCTTTTACAATAACGGTATACGCGGTTAGACTTTTCGATGGCACGTTCAGACAAACGCCTGTATGAGAATCGAATTCCCAACCATGCAAGGGACATACCAGCTCCCCACTTTCCTCTTCTACCAAACCCCCAGCATGCGGACACTTGCGCGACACTAAACGGTAGCTACCCATTTCGTCGTTTTTCAAAATCCAGTACTTTTGGCTTTCAACCTCAACTTCTGCGGGTAAATCTGTGAATCGGTCTTCCGGACCCAGTTCAATTTCTTTCATCCTAATCCTCCTAGCAAAATGTTGATATTCCGTCTTAACAGTTTATCGCAATCCACAAGCTTCTACACATAATTTCCCACAATGTTACGATAGGATGTCCATAATCTTTCGGTACAGTAAGGGTGTAAGGGAAATGCCTAACATCCCCTACAAGTTACATATACCGAGAGGAGTTTTCTAAAATGAAAACACAATGGAAAAAACGCGCAGCTCAAACTAGCTTGCTAGCCGTAATCGCAACTATCGCATTCGGAGCCGTAACTGCATCCGCAGCAGACACGAACAAAGATACGAAATTGATCCAAGGCATTCAAATCTCACAACCTGAAGGCAGCAAACCAGTCATGATGTTCCGTGCGACTAGTGCTAGCTCAGGTCTACTGATGCAGCCATCGCATGAGCGAAACTACTGGAAGCTGCTTGCCAGTACCTATGCACCAGAAACTTTATCCGACTGGAAAAAGGCGCTGGAAGATCGCAAACAGGTAGAAAATGAATTTCCAAAGCCTACTTTTGCCAAAAAAGTGATCATTACGAAAGATGCTGCGACTGGTAAAACGGATGAAAAAGCCCTGACTGAAGACGGTACACTTCAAATGGAAGGACTCTCAGATTCCGTTTCTGCCGTCCCTGCCCTTCCTGCTGTTACCATCAATTCAAATGGTGAAATAACGCCGCCTACAAAAGATATCATGATCAAACAACTGGTTACCCAAGCACTCCCATTTGAGGGGGCAGTAGCTGGTGATATAATGAAAGCGGAGCTACCCGAATCTTTCAAACGCCAGCAGAAATTAACGGAAGCGGTTGAAGCTGATGATACCGCGGCGATTAAAAACCTTTTGCCTGAATTGTTGAAGGATTATGTGAAGCAAACTGAAGAGCTTCGCGAGTTGACGAAGAAATTGAAAACAGACATTCAAACACCAACTGAGAAATAAGATTGTTTAGCTAATTGAATCTAGTGGAACCGATCGCAATTTTCGAGCTGATCGGCTCCACTTTTTCCCTATGTAGTCAGGAAAGTAGGAGATTATTCACATGTATCACATTTATCTGGTAGAAGATGAAGAGGATTTAAGAGGCGTCCTAGCCGCATATTTAGAGAAAGAGGGGTGGCAAGTGCGCTCGTTCCCCGACGGAACCTCAGCCCGAGCAGCAATCTCGGAGCGGCCGGACTTGTGGGTCCTCGATATTATGCTGCCCGGCGTGGATGGTTATCAACTGATGAGGGAAATCAAGGCGGATCAACCGATGCAGCCTGTTATCTTTATCTCCGCACGAGATGCAGATATTGATCGAATTATTGGACTGGAGCTAGGCAGTGATGACTATCTGGCCAAGCCCTTTTTACCGCGGGAACTTGTGATACGCACACGTAAATTGCTTGAACGCGTCTATGGGGAACGACTTGGCGGATCCCTCACAGCCGCCCAAGAACGCCGTGTGAAACTGACAGTTGGACCCTATCTGATCGATGAGCAAGGCCGCATCGTGACCGACGCCGATGGAACGAACCCGGATCTTACGTCGAAGGAATTCGAGCTGCTGCTTTACCTGGTGAATCACCAAGGACAGGTGCTCGAACGTCAGCAGGTGCTTACCGCTGTCTGGGGCATCGATTACTTCGGTACGGATCGTGTCGTCGACGATTTGGTGCGAAGATTACGCCGTAAGCTGCCGGAATTGCGACTTGAAACCGTGTATGGTTACGGATATAGGATGGTGAAAGCATGAGAATGCGTCTGGGAAATTGGCCTCTTGCGGTCAAGCTATGGGGAGCGTTCGCCTCCTTAACACTTTTGATTTTCACACTGCTCGCTATCCTGCTTCCTTGGACATTGAAGGGATTTTTCACTGAGCAGCTGTATGATATTTTACTCGATACACAGAGCGGTCTTCGTGTGGAAAGCACCAAAGCGGCGACATTTGCAATCCCCGCGGAACCAATCATTCAACTTCCGGTTCCTAGTTTTGTACAGGGCGTACCTATGGATAAGCGCATTTTGGTCGTACCTAAAATGGACCTCAATGAAGCAAACAGCATCCTCCCTAATTCAACTATGGCTATACGGGCAACTGCTCCTCTTCAAACTACATTGAGCGGACCAGCGATTCAGCATTTCATGATAAGCGGTACTGCTGCCAGCAATCAAACATTTGCTTCGAGCGCTACCATTAGCGAGCCCTTCATGCAGGCTATGGAGGATGATGCCTTCGCACAACAGCTGCCCGTAGAGAAATATACGCGGAATATTGAGAACAAAAGTATCTTCTATGTGATTCGCAAAGAAGGTGATCTAACGAAGCCCAACTTCATCGTCTCATATGCTTGGGGAAATTATCGCAACGATCTTGTGATGACGATGTTTGGCCGGCTCATGCTGCTGATGGTAGGTCTTATCGTCATTAGCTGGCTCCCCTGTCTGGGAATAGCTCGCTACTTCACACGTCCACTCGTTCAGATGGAGCGCCATGTCGGGCGGATGGCCGAACGTGACTGGCACGAGCCCATCACAACAAGCCGCAAGGATGAGATTGGCCGGCTAGCCAAAGCGATTGAATCCATGCGGCAGCGGTTAGTGCGCCAGGATCGGGCGCAGCAGTTCTTCCTGCAGCATACGTCTCACGAGCTGAAGACGCCTGTGATGGTGATTCGCAGCTATGCGCAATCTATTCAAGATGGAGTCTATCCGAAGGGAACCCTCAATGATAGCGTTGGCGTTATTATGAAAGAGGGCGAGCGGCTGGAGAAACGGATTCGCGACCTGCTGCTGCTGAATAAGCTTAACTATTTGACGGCCCGAGAGAAGCCCTTTCAGCCTTTTGAGATCAAATCTGTCCTTGAGGATGTGGTTGAGCGGCTGCGTTATCGTCGGCCTGAAATCAAGTGGGAGATGGATCTCGCTCCTCGTACCACACTAATCGGTGATCAGGAACAGTGGAAAATCGCCTTGGAAAATATGCTCGACAACCAGCTCCGCTATGCCAAAAGCTGCATTCGCATCACGGTCAAATCACAGTCACTCGACAACGCGAGTGCGAGTAAAGAGCAACCTTCATTATCCGAGTTTTGTATAAGTAATGATGGCCCGCTTCTTGATCAAACCATCACGGATAGCCTTTTCGAACCTTTCCGCTCTGGCGGAGATGGCCAATTCGGACTTGGCCTCGCCATCGTGAAACAAATTATGGACCATCACGGCATGACGGTTCGCGCGGCGAACCAGAGAGATGGCGTATCCTTTTATATCGAGCCAGGAAAGCATGCGGACAAAACTAGCGTCCCAAAAGTTTCATAAAGACAAAAAAGCACAAGCAACAGGGAACCGATTCCTGATCGCTTGTGCTTTCTTCTATTGTCCCACGGAAGCTTAATGAAATGGAACGATTCATGATTTGACGCAGACTGCGCGAATGATTGGCTCATGATATCCTCCTAGTTTATAATTGAAGTGAATGGCTCTACACTTTAACATTTCGGCTCTGAGTGCTATTATATTTGTATAAGAACTTTTTGATAAGTACGCACTTTGAAGTAGTATAGATACATTTAAGGTATATAGGTACTATAAAGTACCCTTATTTTTCAAAGGAGGTTTACTACTATGGCCTATAATATTCCAGTTGAAGCCACACTTGATGTGATCGGTGGTAAATGGAAGGTCGTCATCCTGTGTCATTTGGACAAAGGGGACAAACGAACAAGTGAGTTAAAAAGGTTAATGCCCGAAATTACCCAGAAGATGCTTACCCAACAATTACGCGAGTTGGAACAAGACGGAATGGTGAAAAGAACAAGTTATGATCAAGTGCCACCGAAAGTGGTCTACTCCTTGACCGATTATGGTTGGTCATTCAAACCCATTCTGGATGCCATGTGCAACTGGGGGGAGCAGCATATGAAAGAAAAAGATATGGCTCCCATTCTAACTCATTAGTCTGATCACTGAGCTAAGCTGATACAAGTAACTAATCCCAGGGGGTGTTTGCTTTGAAGATCATGATTTCAGCTTCGGAAGCTATGGAAAAAGGGGTCTGGGCAGAGATACTTCGTCTCTTCGGGAGAGATAAAGATGAGGAAATATGGCCTCAAGAGGAGTTTATATTAACTGAGGAGCAGGCTCTTAAGTTGAATCTTATAAAGAAATAAGCGATGCAAAAGAAGACCACCCAGGGGATAATAGAACAACGGGATGGTCTTCTTGTTTTTAGATGTGGGGGCAGCCACTTTACGGATATTTGCAACCTTCTACCTAAGGTAGACTCCTTAAAACGAACCTAGATCCGCTATTTATGTAAAATAAGCACTAGTTCATACAAGTGAGGGGAACGTAGAGCCTCTATTTATATGAAACAGCTCCAAATTCAAGCACATGAGGAACGTAAAGCCGTTATTTCGTTGTTTTTAGCTTCGAATACCACAAATTTTATCAAATAAAGCTCCCTCGTTCCGCTAATTCAATTTTTAGCGCATTTCATCCACTTTAGCGGCTTGTCGTTCCGTTAAGAACAACTCTGCCAAAAACTCACCCTGATGGCAGATGTCCTCATGGATAAGCAACCACCGCAAAACAAAAAAATGCCCCCGATAACCGGGAGCATTCCTATCGCATTACTATTAAGCTTTGACTTTTGCTTTGATCTCTTCAAGCGGCTTGTGGTTACCATATTTCGGATACTCACGTGTGGATGGAGCCGCCCAGTGAACCGCATTGCTGATTACGCGGCGGATTTGCTCATTGTAGTACGTACGGTATGTCTCGTGTCCAGGACGGAAGTAGAAAATTTTCCCGTTGCCGCGGTTGAACGTGCAACCGCTGCGGAAAACTTCGCCGCCTTCGAACCAAGAAACCATGATCAGCTCGTCCGGTTGAGGGATATCAAAGTGCTCACCGTACATTTCCTCTGCTTCAAGATCGATGTACTCACCGATTCCTTCAACGATAGGATGACCCGGAGCAACAACCCAAAGACGTTCCTTCTCATCAGCTTCACGCCATTTGAGGTCACAAGAAGTGCCCATTAGCTTTTTGAACACTTTGGAGAAGTGTCCGGAGTGCAGCACGATAAGCCCCATGCCTTGCCATACACGCTTTTGAACGCGGTCTACGATCTCGTCCTGCACTTCGTCATGTGCCTTATGTCCCCACCAGATGAGGACATCTGTGTTATTCAAAACTTCTTCGGTCAAGCCGTGTTCAGCATCATCTAATGTCGCATACGTGACATCAACGGCTCCGCTCAAACCTTCACCAATCGCCGTATGGATACCGTCTGGATACGCTGCGCGTACGACTTCGTTTTCTTTTTCATGACGGAACTCGTTCCAAACCGTTACTCTAAGCTTCTGACTCATCTTCTTATTCCCTCCAGGGTAGCGTATTCATTCATACTTTTGAGTATAGTCACTCCCTCGCCGAAAATAAAGGCAAGATCCTGCCTAATTCTTATTCAATAGTGTCCTTCCTCTTCAAACAATGATATACTCATTACTGATAAACCTTACGTTCCGCCACTTTTTACGTATTCAAAAATGTCTTTCACAGTAGTGAGGTATACATATCCATGGACCCTATACATAGCTCTAGCACCTTCACCGAGATTGTTAATGAAGAAGTCATTTACCAGAACCCCTTGCTCTTCTTGAAAATATGGGAAATGAGTTCTGATACCCCGCAGTTCGGGCCTCCAACTCCTTGGCGTTGGCATTCACATATGCAAGTTGAATTTCTTGTGGTCATAGAAGGTCAACTCGGCATCCAAACGAAGCACGAATTTACGGTGATGGCCCCTGGAGATGTCATGGTCTTGGGCTCTTCCCAGCCGCATCGTACGTATAAGCATTCTGCGGATGCCTTGCGACAGATCGTTTTTCAGATTGATCTAAAGCAGCATTTTGACCTTAGCACCATGCCCTACCTGCATTGTTTCTCGGAGCTAACTCATCCACTTGAGCAATTTAATGAGCTGTTTCAAGGCAATGCAGCCGTCAAACAAGCTGCTTACAACCTCATCATGCAGATTTACGAAGAATCGCAATCCCGCAAGATTGGGTACGAGTTGGCGATCAGTTCAGCGATCAAAAATCTCTTACTCTTGATGCTGCGCAATGACAACCGAGATTTCTCGGCTCTTGCCGAGGACTCTGGCATTTCTCGCGTGCGTCCGGCACTAGACTATATCGACGAGCATCTGAGCGAACGGATTTCGGTCGAAGACATGTGCAGTGTGCTCAATTTGAGCTATCATTACTTTATTAAGTATTTCAAAAAGGTCATGGGGATATCCTTCGTCGATTACGTTAATTACAAGCGGATCAAAAAAGCCGAGCGTCTCCTTCTCACAGGCGACCTCAGCATTATGGAAGTAAGCTTTGAAGTAGGCATACTGAATATGGCGCAGTTCTACAAGCTGTTTAAGCGTCATAACCAATGCTCGCCCAAGGAATTCAAACAACGCATGCGCAGTCAATCAGGGTTGACGCCTCTGCTTGCGCAAGCGGACTAGCATAATAGCCTCCACGGAAATCCCGTAGGAGGCTTTGTTATATCCATCAAGGCAGGAAGCCTTGTTGGCTGACAAACACACGCTCCTGCGGGAAATGCCGCAGGAGCTGTTCGCGCACGCGCTCGTACGCATCCCGACTGTACCAGTCTGGCAGCTCCAGCGCGTCATAGATTGCGCGCACGCCGATGCGTTCCGTGCGCTTGCCCCCACTGCCATCGCCCATGAAGTAATCGTCGATGCACACCCGATCCACGATGCCCGCAAGCAGCTCGGCGAAATGCTCCGAGCTCGGCAGCGCTGGCGCTATCGTGGCCTGCACCGGAATGCCGCGAGCTGCGAGCTCGCGGAGGGCATTTAGCCGCGCCGGAATCGGCGGCGCGGACGGCGTGAACGCTCGGCGTATATCCTCGCGGTCGGTCTCGACCGTCATGCTGACTCTTACGCGTTCGCCGAGCAGCTTTAATAGATCCGCATCCCGTGTCACGAGCGGGCTGCGGGTCTGAACGAACAAGAAGTCCGGCGGATTCGCGGACATCACCTCAAGGAGCGAACGGGTGACTCGCTCCTTATGTTCGATCGGCTGGTAGGGATCCGTGGCCGATGACATGAAGATCGTAACCGGCCCTTTGCTCTTCGCTTTAGCCAGCTCCTTCTCTAGAAGAGCGGCCGCATTTTCTTTTACATCGACCCAATCGCCCCATGCGTCGCTGCGGAATAATGCGACAGGCATCTGCCTCACATAGCAGTAGGAACAGGCGAAGGAGCAGCCGGTGTAGGGGTTTAGCGTGTGCGTATACCCCTTAAGAAAGCCGCTCGCTTTCGTGAGCAGCTGCTTCGCCGTCTTCCGGTTTACGTCAACCTTCATAGACTCGCCTCCACTTTCCCTTTCGAGATCATCTCCTCGATAACCTAGTTAAATATCATCTAATTTCATCTATTACAAAAATTTTGGTGTCATGGCCTACCCGTAGTGAGGAGGCATCATGAATGTATCGGCGTTGGTGAGAATCCAATGTAATCTCAATTTTGAGTTTAGCTTTTGTACTTTCATTGGAATAATCCAATGGAATTTTTTATTTTCTATGAAAATTGTCGCTTCTTGGAGTTTTAATTGGATAAACTCCAATAGAATCGGTTATCCATAGGCTTAAATTTAAAAGCACTGTAAAAACTCCAATGGATTAGAGTTAAGTGCACCCATATCCAATCATAATCCTGCTCGCTCCAACAACAGCAGCTTCTCCTTGTTCCGAAGTCCACCGCGGTAACCAGTTAGCGACCCATCCTTCCCCACAACACGATGACACGGCACCACGATGAGCACGGGATTAGCCCCAATGGCAGTGCCCACGGCCCTAACTGCACTTATTTTATCCAGTTCTTGTGCTACCTGTGAATAACTAAACGTTTCTCCATGTGGAATCTCATGAAGCACACGCCACACCGACTGCTGAAAAGCAGTACCACGCAGATCCAACGGCAATGTAAATGTCGTACGTAATCCTTTCAAATACTCCTCTAATTGAAGAATATAGGGCTGCAGCTTCTCAGCATCCTCTACCCAGTTAGGCTCAGGCAGCTGCGAACGAGCCCATTTCGCTAATTCCAACCACGCCCCCTCATCTACACCACCCGCAGGATCTGCCTCATGAAATTGTAAATAGCAAAGCCCCTCATCCGTTGCCGCCATCAAAAAGTCATTCTCCAACAAACGAACGACTCCCCAGTAGATCGACTTGATCGATTCGTTTTGCATTTCAGACTTCGCTCGTTTGGTTTGCATCTCTGACTTCTCTTGCATGGTTTGCTCCCCGGTTTTCACCCGCATAGTTTGCATCTTCGATCCCTCCTCGGTTATGTTTAGATTGATTTTATTTGACGGAATTCCGTTGGCGAAAAACCGGTCTTTTTCTGAAACATCGTGGCAAAATGTGCCGCATTCGGGATCCCCACTTGAACACCAATCGCATTCACAGGAGCATTCGTCTCTAGAAGCAGCCGTTTGGCCGCTTCGATGCGTACTTGTTGAAGATACGTTAGAGGTGTGATTCCCTGCAGGCGTTTGAAAGTCCTTTGCAGATGATAGACACTCGCATAAAAGTGATCTGCCAGGATCGTCAGCGTCAGCGGCTCGGCATAATGTTCATCGATGTGAGCTGTCATGAGCGACACCCATTCTTCATCAGGCAGCCTCACGCCGTCTGGCCTGCACCTTTTGCAGGGACGATAATTTTCCGAGAAAGCTGCTTGTCGGTTCCCAAAAATCCGGACATTCTCCCTTTTAGGCACCCTTGATTTGCAAGATGGCCTGCAGAAGATCCCAGTTGTCGTCACCGCATAATAAAACGTACCATCATAAGCCGCATCATTCGCAACAATCGCTTTCCAAAACCGTTCTTGCATGACTACCGCTCCTCTCAGCTCCATTTCCCTACTAGCTCAGTATACCCAAACCATGCTGCTCTTGTAAGGGATGGCGGATGAGAAAGCAAGATTACGAAAGCCGCCTTCAGCGATAATAGAGGAAGAAACTTTATCAGATACGAGGAGAACTTAACATGCCACATCTTCAACCCTTCAACCCTTCTATCCTAAAATGGTGCGAGCAGACGAGCTCCCTTACACTGCCGCTTCCTGATCCTTTTCGATATGAGCAAAATCTCGGTTATCTATCCCGATCAACCAATGAATGCTTATTCCATGTGGATAACTTGGCTATTTACAAGCTGCTTCCGATTGGGGATAACCATGTCCTAATCGCTGTCAACAGTGAGGATAATTTTCGGCTGCGTATTCAACTATTCCATATTACCTACGGTACCCTCACCTCCTCCACTCGTGAAGACGTGGCTCGCTATGTGTGGGAGTGGTTTGACCTTGGCACCGACCTTACGCCTTTCTACGAATTGGCCAAGGGTGATCATCTGCTGAAGCAAGTCACTCAGGACTTTTATGGGCTGCGTCTGATGGGGATTCCAGATCTATTCGAGGCGATGAGCTGGGGCATTATCGGACAGCAAATCAACCTGACTTTTGCCTATACACTCAAAAGACGTCTTGTTGAAGCTTTCGGCACGCAGCTAGACTGGGAAGGACAGACGTACTGGGCATTTCCTACACCAGAGCGAATCGCTGAGCTTACGCCTGATGCTTTGACCGCCTTACAGTTCACGGGCAAAAAAGCAGAATACTTAATCGGCGTTGCCAAGTTGATGACTGAGGGGTTGCTTGTTAAAGAGGAGCTGCTGAGGCGGAACGATTTTGCCGAAATGGAGAAAGAGCTGTTAAGTATTCGCGGCATCGGCCCGTGGACGGCCAATTATGTGCTGATGCGCTGCTTACGGAACCCCGCTGCTTTCCCTCTTGCCGATGTTGGTTTGCACAATGCTCTTAAGCATGTGCTTGGCTTAGAGCAGAAACCGACTATTCCTCATATTCGACAGCTTGCTGAAGGATGGAATGGGTGGGAAGCTTATGCGACATTTTATTTATGGCGTGTATTATACTAGCCGAAAATGATGCGATTACGTGAGACTACCCTACAGATAACTAGACTAAGGTCCTGACCAAAACTTGACTTTCTGACGGTTCATAGCTTTACTTGAAACAGGTATAATTTATGTAAGATGGTTCATTTCTGCTGCGAAAATTAGAGATATTCATGCAAATTTCCACAAAAAATATACGGTTTTTTGTTACAAGGAGCGAGTAAGTCATGAAGTTTATGGGACTAATTGAACAATTATTTGCACAATTTGGCTATTGGGTATTGTTGATCGGTTTGCCATTGGACGCTATTGCGCTTCCGATTCCTCCGGGAAATACGACGATGACGTATACGGGTTTTTTAGCTTATAAAGGGGTGCTTAATTGGTTTTTAGCCATGATTGCGGCCTGGGTCGGAAGTTTGATAGGAATGACGATTACCTATTGGATCGGATATAAACTGGGCACGCCTCTGATTGAACGTTATGGAAAACTTCTGTTTTTGAAGCCCGCGCATCTGCAAAAATCTAGAGAATATTACGCGAAGTACGGAAACAAATTGCTGCTTTTCAGTTATTTCATACCGGGAATTAGACAATTTATCTTTTATTTTGTAGGCATCATCCGCGTTCCATACCGAATTTTTGCTTTATTCGCCTTCACGGGATCCGCTTTATGGGTGGTTGTATTTTTCGGAATCGGTTACCTTTTCGGTGATCAGTGGCTTATCATTTTTATGTGGGTTGAAAAGTTTTTGATTTACACTTTGATTGGGTTGTGTATTGCGGTGGCTGTCTTTCTCCTCTTCAAATGGCGTAGTCGTTTGAAAACGGGGCTGCACAAACCTCAATGAAGTAGTTACCTAAATCCTTTGTATACGAAAAAGGTTGCCCCTTCGGTCTTAATAAGATCGAATAAGGCAACCTTTATTTGATTTTTTATTATGCCTTTTTACGGGTGAGTAAAATAAAACTTAGGATCGCTCCTATTTCCATCACGGCTATGATGATACCTAACGGAACCGCGGTTTGGCTGCCGCCAATACCGACCAACGGAGCAACTAGGCCTCCTATGATAAAAGAAAGCAAACCTAACAATGCTGCCGCGCTGCCTGCTGTTTTCCCTTGATTTTGAAGAGCTAGGGAGGAAGTTGCTACTGAGACAGGTCCTACACTAGAAACGATGAAGAAAAAAGCCGCCAAAATCGCATATAACCCTGCCCCGATAAGAGTAGAAATGAACAGTAACAAACCGCCGAAAGCGGCAATAGCAAGCCCACCAGCTAGCAATCGATGGTTGCTAACTTTCCCTGCTAGCTTTCCAGTGATTTGACCTGCTATGATAACACCCATACCATTAATCGCGAAGCAAAGACTGAAAATTTGCGGGGAAACACCGAAAATATCCTGCAGTACGAACGGGGAACCCGAAATGTAGGCGAACATGCCGGCAAAAACGAGTCCCTGCGTTAACGCATAGCCCATGAACATACGGTCTGTGAGCAGTCCTCCGAACGTTCGGAGCGTGTTGGTGAGTCCACCTTTGGAACGACGCTCTGGCGGATGTGTCTCCTTCAAGCCTAACACCGTAGCAAAGAGCATAACCACACCGATCAGACTCAAAACAAGGAATACGCCACGCCATGAGGTGAATTGCAAAATTTGTCCACCTACGATGGGAGCAAGTATAGGCGCGGCCCCATTGACCAACATTAGAAGGGCAAAAAATTTCGTCAGCTCTACACCTTCATACATATCACGAACAATCGCACGGGAGATGACGATACCAGCTGCGCCAGCCATGCCTTGAACGAAACGCAGACCCAGAAAAACCCATATCGTTGGCGAGAACATGCATAGGACCGAGGAAATCGCATAAACAACGAGTCCAATCACCAGTGGCATTCGCCTTCCGCGCACATCACTCACCGAACCGGCGATGAGCTGACCGATCGATAGGCCGAGCATGCAGGCGGTTAAACTCATTTGTGCCAGCGAGGTAGTCGTATGAAGATCATTCGCGAGCACAGGCAGCGCGGGTAAGTACATATCGAGTGAGAGCGGGCCGAAAGAGGCCAGCGAGCCGAGAACGAGCACAATCCATAAACGGTTTGAACGACTTACAGATAGTCTTGTTTGGGAAGCAATAGGACTAGACATCACGTATCACAAACTTTCATTCGTAGTAAATTTACGCTACCATCGAGATGTGATTTTGTCTAGTAGGTAACTTTTACAAAGGTGTGCAAGGGAGATATAAAATATTTACCTAAAAGATGATATACCAGCACGTCGTAACTCTATGCAGAGTCGGTGTAGCCAACTATTCGCCTTTCGACTATAATGATTGCTAAAGCGACGAAGAACGTCCCTATTCATCTTTGATGAATCAGGGGCGTTTTTTATTTATACGAAGAGGAGCTGAACCTATGAGTAGTTTACATTTTCATGAGAAGCACCAGGCCTTTATAGACTCCCATATCTCCCGCAGATCCGGAGAACGGAAAGGAAGACTTGAACGCGGGCATCAGCATGCGGAGTCTCTTTTTTTGGAACAAGTCTGGTTTCCGCTAATCGGGCATTTTGAGCATTTGCACCCTAAATACGAAGTTATAGATTGGAGAGGACGCTCGTACTTCGGGGATTTCGCCTATTTACCTGGTGAGGTGAAGTTCATTTGGGAAATCAAAGGATTCGGCCCCCATGTACAGGACATGGATCGTAAAAGATATTGCGAGGAGTTAAACCGAGAAATATTCCTACAAGCCCTTGGCTTTCGAGTTGTCTCGTTCGCTTACGACGATGTTGCTCATCGCCCTGAGCTATGTATCACCCTACTCCGCATGCTCTTGAGTCGCTATCAGTCTGCCCCCTCCCCTACGAACCGAGCCATCCTAGCAGAAAAAGAAGTCATCCGACTGCTCCACCAGCTAGCTAGACCCATACGCCCTGTAGATGTTAAAGAACATTTCGCAATAAACCATCGAACAGCCGTGCGGCTTCTACAATCCTTACGCACCAAAGGATGGCTAACTCCAATAAGCCGAACTGCAGGAGGCAGAGTCGTCCAATACGAGCTTGCGCGTGGGGTCTTGGATTTTATAGACTAGATGGCAATTTAATGGAAGGCAAACCTCTCAAACAAACTCTCTTTTGCGGAAGTGCTACTCGTTATTAATCTAATTTAAAGTCGTGCGCGGTGAAACTACGAGGTACCCCGCTCAATATTAGCTCGTGTGCAGACTTATTAAATTACTTGGAGCAGCTCGCTCTGTACCTGTAGTCGAGAGATGGATGTGTGGCTGTGGCTGTGGCTGTGGGTGCGGGTGAAGATGAAAAATGGAGATGGCAATGGCGTTAAGGCTGAGCATGGGGATGGGATGAGTTGGAAATCCAGACTTGGGCGACAATGATAACAACCTTTGATGCAAAAAGTGCAGCTAATTTCATCCCTATCGACATATTCATGAGAAAACATGCAAAAAGTGCAGTTAATTCAACGAATAAAAGCCACTTCCGGTTAAAATGCTGATATTTGATGTACTAAATGCATCTTTTCTACTCAAATCGGCAAATAACTCATAATTTGCTGCACTTTCTGCATCTGTTGCTGTACACTCGACTGGTCTCTGACAACTAGAGGCATTATGTGGCTGAATTACGGGGTTGGGGTTGGTTACTGGTGCTCCCGTCCCCCCAACCCAGACGAAAAAGAGCCTCCAACAACTCCAGCCGGAGTCGTTAAAGGCCCTTTTTCCAAAACGTCATCTCTTA
>NZ_WHOC01000021.1:0-3045 GCF_013141785.1 Paenibacillus germinis | reverse complement strand
AGCTTATTTCAATACAGATGTGCTTACGGACATGCCTGTTGCTGTTGTAGCCACCAGATCAAAGCCAGTTACACCAGCATCTGCTGTGATGTTACCATATTGGTCAACTGATACGGAACCAGTACCTGTAATACCTTTTGCTGTGAATACAACACCAAACAGGTAGTTGTACTGTTGTGCTTCAAATCCTTCAAAAGTCACACCATAGTTATCCGTTACTTTCAGGTTCATCAAACGGAATGCGTTTGGTTTGCCATCTGTTCCTTCTGTACCATTCGTTGCTTTTGTTACAGCAGCCGTCCAGTCAGCAGTTGTTCTTGATGTGTTACCAGCAACTACTTCCTTCGATGTTACAACGTTATCTAACACTTTTACATTGACAGTTTTCAGGACAGATTGACCTTTATTGTCTGTGAATGCCACATTTAATGTAGCAGCTCCCGCTTCGTTACCAATCACATAACCTTTACCAGCGTCCATGTCTGTTTTAGCAACAACACCGTTAGAGCTTGTGATCGATGAAATCGTTTGTGGGATTGCCACTTTATTACCTGCACCATCTGTTGCTGTTAGCTTCACTTGTCTTGCAAGTTTGCTTGTTACGGCAGACTCTTGTGTTCCAACAGTCAATTTATCTCCGGATGCTGTATCGTAAGTCGCTTCAGCTACTGAGCTTGTATCAATCGCATTAACCAGGTCACTTACCGTTTGGATCTCGTAAGTCAGGTCTGTATCCGCTGTGATAGCTTCAACTTTTTTCGTTACGTTGAAGAGTTCGCTCCACGCACCCGTTCCTACTTGTTTCTCTACTTTAGCTACAAACTCTGCGGAGTTTGTTCCTGCCACTGCTGCTGTAAACGTGAACTTATGCTCTTCATTGAAGAATTCAGCGTCTGTACCTGTGATTGGTGCTGTAAAGTCAGCTCCAGCTGCCGGTACTACGGCTACGCCTCCAGTTACATTTGTCGCTACAGAGATACGGTAGTTATTTGCTGTTCCAATACCACCGTTTCCATCTGTGGATTGAATGTTTTTCAATTCTTTACCATACTGATCGTATACTTTAATTTGGAACGCGCTCTCGCCACCTACTGCAATCTTCTTAGCAGGATCTGTTACCACTTTAAAGCTTTCTGGTACACGAGCGTCTGCTACTGTGATTGTCGCTGTGTCATTGCTACTTGCATTCGGCTCAGCAATATAAGCATTTACCGAAATCACTGATTTCGACGTTGTCGGGATGTTTGTAATTCTTACTTTCCCTTTATTTTCGCCATTTGTTTGAAGAACAGAATGATCGCTACCACTAGCATCTGTAGAAGAACTAATTTTAATTCTTCCTAGGTTTTGGTTGCTTACTAGATCTTCTGTGCTCAACACGTTACCAGCTGCATCATAAGCTGTGATTGGCAAGAAAGCTTCTGTATCCCCAGCTGCTACAACATTACTTACATCACCGATTTCTACTTTAGTTGCAACTTTTCCAGCAACTAATTTCACTGTTCCTGTTGCAGAACCAGCTTGGTTGTAAACGGTGAAGTTGAAATCAGCTGCTTTATCGATGCTGTTATTCAAATAGATTTTAACATCTGTGATTTGATCGCTATTAGAATCGCCTACTTCATATTGAAGCGCTGGCTCATAACCATTAAATACAACACGCGTGTTCGTGTTATCTGCTGTTGTGTAAGCAACAACATTACCATATTGGTCATAGTTCATTACGTCAAATGTTGCTGTTTCGCCTTTTGCGTTAATAGCGTCTTTGCCGTTCGAGTATTTCAGTGCGCCTAATTCCATTTTGGAGATAAAAGGAGCTGTTCCTACTTTAAACGTTTTGGATACTGTTGTACGATTTTCGTTATTGTAAATGTTTACGGCGATTAGACCCGTGCCGGATGCATATGTGCTAGTGTCTAGTTTCAACAACAATTCGCCGCTATCCGATTTAGATAATTGTGCATTAGCAGCTGCGTCAGCATATACTGTGTACGAACCAGTGGAAAGGGAAGCATTCTCGCCATATTGGTTCGTTGCTTTCACTTTAAGACGAACATCCGATGCTTTTGCAACAGTATCGCCAGCGTTTGCGAACTCAAGTTTAGTCACTTTCTCATTCTCGCCTTTAAATGTAGCTGTTGTTTTGTCAACAGCCGCTGCATCAAGACCGGAAAGAGTTACTTTGTAATCTCCTTCGCCCACTTTTACATCCGTTAACGTTAGTACAGCGGATTTCTTATCATCAGCGAATTTAACTGTTGTCGCAACATCGATGGAGCCTTTTGTCATAGCTAATTTCACTTTATCTGTATCTACGGGCTTGTTGAAGTTTACAGTTACTTGTTGTACGCCTGTTGCTTTCACGCCAGTTACAGATACTTTTCCAGCCGGTACGTATTGTTGTTTCGCTTCGTATGCACCAGTCAAAAGCAAATCGCGAGTTGCGTTAGCTTGGCCACCAAATTTACCGTCAGTGTCGTTGGAAAGAAGTTTAAGTTCAAGTGCTAGAGCTACATAACCTTGTGCCCAACCAGAAACCGTTGTGTCTGTACCTGTTTTTCCTTTAGCTGCTTCATCTTGACCAAGAACACGAACCAAGAAAGTAGCCAATTGTTCTTTGGTTACTTTACCAGCCGGGTTGTATTGACCTTCAGCATAGCCATCAGTAACGCCTGCAGTTTTCAAAGCTTCGATGTAAGGAAGTGCATAACCATTTGCTGCATCGGTTACACTAACGTCAGTGAATGTCGATGTTTTCAAGTCTTTGTTAACTTCCAGACCCATGATCAATGCCGCTACTTTCGCAAATTGTGCACGGTTCATTTCGTCTTTAAGACCGAAAGTTGTGTCAGTCACGCCGTCAAAAATACCAGCAGTGATCATGGCATCGAACTTTGCTTTTGTTGCTGCGTCTAGGTCTTTCAAGTCTGTAAAGTCAGCAGACGTTTTAGCGAATGCTAGGGATGAGAACATGGAAAGAGCCATAGCGGATGTAAGAACTACGGATAGTGTTTTCTTCATAAAGGTTTGTTTCCTCCTAATATT
>NZ_WHOC01000137.1:0-166248 GCF_013141785.1 Paenibacillus germinis | reverse complement strand
GTGTAGGCTATTTGATCATGTTCATTTACAGGGTCAAAGCTAAACTCAACTGAATATAGGGTATAAAAAAAATAAAGGGATATAAAATTAACGAGAGATATTAAAACACCGTAAAACATAGAAAAAATGATCTTTTCTTTAATTTCTACTTGATAAGATTGTGCAAAACTAAATATCATGAGCAATTGTAGAATCAAAGATAAAATAGGAGAGATGGGAATAACCAGATAGAGGTAATCAAGCAACCCAAAGATAAGGAAGTAAATGAATCGGTTTTGTTTTTTCGCTGATTTATCAAAAACCGAGTTGAAGAAAAAATTAATTTGCACGCCCATCACAAATATAATACTGAAGACAATAAGAAAATTATTTTGAATCATATCAATCGACCTTCATAATCATAAATTTGGTGTAAGTATCTTTAACCTCTTTAGCGGTGTAATATCTTTATGATGCGATTGAAGTAAAATTAGTTCTGTCCCTTCCATTTTAAACATGAGGAAATCATCACTCTCTGAAGAGACTTCAAAGGGAAATACTGTTTTGTACCATTCCTTTGCTTTCTTTAAATCTTTCAGATGAATAAAGCAAGTGTTTATTCGATTTTTGATTAGCATCTTCATAGCTCCTTTAATCAATTATTTTTCATCTTCAATTAATACACGGATCAGGAAGCGTATAAGATACGGTTGGTTAAAGTTTTTTGTAAATTATTTTTCAGCAATGATTGTGAATGCGTTCCCTTCAGGATCACGGAATGTGAAAAATAACTTGCCTAATATCAGATGTCGCTCCGTTTGAATGCCCACCTGAGTTAGGCGAAGGTATGCCTCGGCTATTTTCATCGGCTCCTGAAGGTGAAATGCTTCTAAAAATTGATTAATTAATAGAGATCGTTCTTCTGTGTTATTTCTTTGGACATACATTCCTTTCTCCGACACGCCAAGGGCAATTAAACGCTTTCGTGCCCTGTACAATGCAGCTTTTACAGATCCCTCTGTGTTCCCAAGCATTTCCGCAACTTCCCGTGATGTATAGTTGAAAACATCTATTAAAAGAATTGCAACAGCTTGGAAAGGTGGAACAGTAGCAACCAAATATTCTAGACAATCTTTAATGTCTAGCGAATACATATCGACACCTAAAGATATGCTCTCATAGTTGTTTGGTAAACCAATATCCGCTTTTCTTTTGCGGCACTCATCAATCCAAGCATTCGAAGCTATACGAAACAGAAGTGCCTTTGGCGATGGGTGATGGAGAAACTTTTGCTCTGCTTTCATCACTTTTAGATGTGTTTCTTGATAAAGATCATCAGCATCCCAAGGTGTTCCAGTGAGCATAGAACAGTAATTTTTTAAATCTGTCTCATATTGCAATAATAATTGGACAACCATCTAATCTACCTCATTTAGCTATATGATTCTTTTAGATGTTTGACTTCATAATGAAAATTCCTTTATTTGAAAAGATTTATTAAGCTAATACCCTCGCCAGTCTAGTACTTTATTTCTCAGTCTAATACTTTATTTTCCAGTCTACAACTTTATTTTCTAGTCTACAACTTTATTTTCAGCTGACACAGAGTAGTAAAGGGCTACCGATTTATTTCTTTCGGCAGCCCTTCTTATGTAGATATTATTTTTCCAGAAATTCATAAATGTTCTTTAGCTCACTACTGTTGAACCCACTATTAAACCATGCATTTCTCACTTTCAACTCACCAAAAAGGATATCTAGGTAATAAATAATATTATATTTTGAGAAATATACGTTATATCCTTTTTGCTCGGTGATTTTAGTATTGTCTGAACCGTCCGTCCTTACACGGTAAACAGACCCATTATCATAGGGGTTCGGATAATAAACCCAACCTCTCGTCACATTAAAATGATCACCCGATCCCCCAACAAATACAGCTGTTTTTTGGGAACCATCTAATTGTATTTTATTAAATGTATATTTAGATTTTGAGAGTTCTTGGAAATACAGCAACCCATTTTCTATGATAAAAATCGATTCAGGATTATAAGTCGCATAGGAAACCAATTGAGTAATTCCTGTACTATCAAGTCCCATGCTATAAATCGTATTTGATTTCTTGCTGTTATCAAATAAGGAATAATAAATCTGATCGCCAACAATAGAAAAGGTGTTTTGGAAGTGATCTGATATTAGCTCTTCAGAACTGCCGTCTACTTTCACTCTATAAAGCTGGGCATCTGCATTAAATTTCTTGAATGTAGTGAAGTATACCCACTCGCCATGCACTAACGCATTATTAGCACTCTTTTCAGAAAGCAATACACGATCTATGCCATCCGTTTTAATTTTATAGAGTCTGCCCATTGTTTCAAGAGGTCGGTAGACTGAAAAATCTGTATAATAAACCCAGTCATTTGCTACATTAAGACTTGATATTGAGGAAGAAGATGTAATCATAACAGGTGATTCACTGCTATTCATATTCTTTTTGAAAATACCTCTTGTCGTTCTAGTGATATAGCCTACAAAATAGATGGAATCATCTTGTGCAGTGAACTTTCCGCCGTTTACAAAGTTGCTATTGGTCATTGATTCTTCTGAAAATCCAACCGAGGTATCAATTGGATCTACAGTTGATGGTAACGCCGAAGTTTTAATCGTAACAGTCTGTGTAAACTCATTCCACGCAACTGTCGCACCAAATGCCTCGCTAATAAAACGAACTGGAACCATTGTATTGCCTTCATTTACATAAGGCCGTACTCCTAAAATGACCTCCCTTTCATTGATGTAAGCTGATGTAGAGTTTGTGGTAACTTTAATTGTTGTCGTCTCTTTCACAGCTGTCGCTGTTCTTCTAATTTCGTTCCATGAGACTTTTGCTTGTAATGCTTCGAATATTGGTCTCATTGGGACCATCACGGTTCCATCCGCATTCACCGGAGGGACTTCAAAGCTTAATTCCTTGCCATCTACAATAATTTTGGCATTCGTTTGGCTGCTATTAGCGCTTACATAACTGCCGTTACCTGAAAGCAAAATGATACTGAGGATGACACAAATACTTAAATACTTAACACGCATAAGATCGATATAACTCCCTATTAACTAATAGGAGTAATATACCATATATTTGGTATAATTTATCATCAAGGAATAGAATTCTTGTAGAGACTTCAGAAATTTATAACTTTACGAGTAATAGTCCCTCATTTTATCATCGTTCCACTCAATTAAAAAATACTTGATGCTGAAATCGAGCGCTTTTGAGTCTGCCTAGTTGATGCAGGAAAAAAAAGATTGTTAGTGATCATCACTTGTGCTAATCCCGCCGAGCTAATTAATTATTTTCTGCTCCAACTCAGTTCCGAGAGCACAATAAAGTCAATGACCTGCCGCACCTTAACTACGTATCCAAGAGAACCGGTCTTTTCGATAGGATCTTGATTCCGTGTCATAATGCTTTCCCCCCAAGTATGTATAGATTTTGTTATTCGTAAAAGTAAAGTCCTTAATTGAAAATGCTGAGGCTGCCACAGAGTGAGATTCAATGCCGATAATAAGTCAAAAACGGCTTCAAATCCTCCGGAGAATTGAACTCGTTCAACGCCTTCTTAGCCCTGCGCGTATCAAATTCGATTCTAAACTGCAGAGCATCACCACCGAATTTATGTCGGAAATCGAAAACACCAATCTTCCGATCGTTCTCCCCAAGACGCTCAACTAAGCTCCGCGGATAGAAGTCGATTTCGATTAAGGCATTCTTCAAGTGTCTCGTCTTCATAAACTCAACTGCACGGTAACCATACTCCAAAGCGCGTTGTTCCGTAAAATCAGGATCTGCCATAGCACCCATAAATAGATACTCTTCAGTAACATTCTCATGTAGCTTTCTAATATCGCTATACGGAGTCTCAACGAGGTACTTATTGATCAATTCTTCGGGAATGTGCGCATTAACCGCATAAGAGCTGAAACCTGGGCTCAATGCACCAATCAAGGGAACGTACTCCAAATTAGTGTCATATCGCCACATGGTTTCTTTGAAACTTTCTTGGTTCATTTTAAAGTCCTGAGACACAGTCATCCTTAATTTGATTTCCTGTTTTTTCGTCGGGTGAGCTGTTATGTCGTAACTCCCCTTATCGTCCCCAAACGGCTTAGAATACGTAACAGCGTCAATGACAAAGTCCTCTTTGAAAGATGCCTTCAAATGGGCGATTGCTGTATTCTTAGCCTTATAGTCGATCAACGGATAGTAAAAATAGTCCCAAAGGAGTGCAGCTATACCAGCAGCAAATAGACCGGATATTAATAGAACAGCGACAAAAAAGTTTTTCATTTCTTTTTCCACTCCTTGCTGGCTGAACGTGAGTGCCGGCTGCCGTCATGGTGATTGAGCAATCGTTCACCGTAGCTTAATCCTCCGACTGATTTAAGACAGTAGTAATAAAGGAGTCAACGATGCAGTGTGTGGAGTCTAGGGTGGAACTTAATTGGGGAACAAATAACGTGCCGATGAAGAACTTATGCTCAGGTAATTCAACAATTCTTGGATTACCAATGGAATCAGTTCCGACTATTCTTAATCCGTCTTCATGAATTTGTTTTTCATATTCTGGACTAAGTCCATAGTTACATCTGAACTGTTCGATTACATTTTCCACTTGATAAATCTCAAAGATTCTTGAGGATTTATTTACTTTGACTTCGCCTTTTTGGCCAACTAATGAGCAAGCTAGTTTACTAATAATTAGTTGAGTTGCGTGTGGATCCTGTTCTTCGTGCCCTGCATTCTCCAACATCAGTTTGTTTTTTGCATATTCCACAATGATGTATTGAAACCCACCGCACGTTCCTAGCAAAGGTACATTGTTTTCACGTGCAAATCGAATAATGCTAAGTACCCCCTCAATAGAATCTGGATACCCAGGACCTATCCAAAAACCCTGATAAGCTCCCTTGATGATATCCATTTGTTTACTTATTGTAGCTGTGGGAATCCATTCATACTCGATGGAAACCCCTAATTTCCCAGATGAATGCATAAGAGCATTGTTAGTAGCGATTTGTGATGGATATTCTGGACTAAAGTCACCAACAATCCCAACTTTCATTTATAAGCCCCCTTTTTAATCCAACTAGAAATTTATACTATACGTGAGCGAATATCGCAATACGATAATTAAAGTTCACTGCTTAATCTTTCAAACATAACTGCCCGTTAGTGGAATAGGCTACCGAATTTATCACCGGCAGCCTGCTAGATATTGTTATGAAGTTATCGTTCCTCTTACCGATTAGTTTTCTTTTTTATTAAATAACCACTAATAAACACTAAGAGAACCGCGAAAACATATGGTAAAAAGTCTATCCAATTATACCTGTTTCCTGCATATTCACCGCCATACGTTGCTTTAATATACAACCCCTTATCATCTTTAATGGCGATTGCTTCATTTATTTCAACCCCAATAATATCGTAATATCCAGTTCCCTTTGGATATCGATTGGAAAAGTTTCCTGAGTAAGTACCTTCCCGATCGGAATATTTTGTAACCTTGCCTATTTTTAAACCAATTTGTTTTGGATCTAAATGTTCTTCTGATATAACGAATATTTTTCCGTCATTGACTACAAACATATTTGCCCAATCTGCTGAAGCAATACCGACAAATAAAGAAGAAGAAATTAAAAAAGCAAAAAGTAAGCTTATTTTAAGTCGCATTTCACCCTCCCATATTTCCAATATCTTATAAATATTAGACGATTTTATTTAATAATGGTTGCACAATTCTGCCCGTTAGCTGAGCGACTTTTGCCGAAACCAAAACAAGCGATGGATCGGTTCCATCGTCGCGCTATCGTTTCCGTTAGCTGAATCAGGTCAAGTGCTTTTTTGACATATCATCCAATCTCTTACGGTCATTTATAAACTTCATAAACGGAACTCCCCAACCGCAACTCTATTGTATCGAAATATTTTTACGGTCTATTTGGGGAATACCAATTAAAAGGGAACTATGGAGGGGTGTATGTATGGGAGTTATTATGGGCATTATTTTTGGACTAATAGCTTTTTTCATTCTGTTTCTCATATTCATGTTGAATTTCGGGATTTTACCTAGAGACATTAAAGAACTATGGGTAGAACTTGGGAGTTTCGGTTTATCCAGAAATATTAAAATATTGTTAGTTATTGGGATATTTATTGCTTTATTTCTGGGGTGGATGCTATACAAGGTTTTGACTGGTAAATAAAATCACCTGCTAACGGTTTTTCTGTTGAATCAGAACATAGAACGTTACCCTGGATATTACGTAAATACCGATGGCACTTGTCGTGTGGATGAAGGGGTGGTACTCCTATTGTGTAACAACTAAACTGCCCGTTACTTTAATGACCATCAAAGAGGAGCTGTCCTTGGGGCAGCTCCTCACCCTCGTTCTCCGTAAGCATAATTCCGACTCCTCAGGGTATTAAACTATTTCTTCCTTCTCAATACCTTCCCAGTATAAAAAACAATTATTCCAAGTAGCATCAATCCCAGGCTTTCTATCATTCTCCACATTGGGCTTGATATATATCCAAATGTGACTTTATGTTGTAGATAATCAACTGACTCATATGTCTCGACAATATTTGGAACATAGTTCATTGTAAGATACATACCTTGAATAATCTGAAAAGCATGAAAAACAAAAACAAATATTAGTCCTACAACGAGAGCTTGAAAAACTGGCTTTTTCATAGTTACCTCCTCATTTCCAATATCCTTATTTTACCATATTATATCAGCGATATAACAATTACGCATGCATTACTGCGCGTAAGAGGAATAGGATACCGAGCGAATCCCCAGTAATACAGTTTTATGGAGCTATCGTTTCCCGTTAATTGAACAAGCTGCCGATATCGACTATCTTTACATTCTCCGAAAACGATAATATCGTATTAATAAATAACCACCAATTGCTATTATCAAGAAACCGAACATAAACCAGTATAATTGATTTCTATTCTTCAAAGACTGTTCAATTATCGGTTTCCCTGTGTCAAGCTCATTAATTTGTTTTTGGCTTACCTCAGACCAATCCTTTGAATTGCCACATATATTAGCTTCTAAATGCCCTTCACGTTGACTTGCGAATATTAAGTAATCTTGACCTGCCTTAATTTCCTTCCACATGTTACCTACAGAAATCCCATTTTCGATGATATCTGTGCTTCCTTTCCAAAGTGTCTTCACACTAAAAACAACAGTAAAATCGTATTTTACTGTATTAGAATTAAGAGCTGTACCCATAAACACAACCGCACTGTTCGCAATCTCTTCTTTTATTGATTTTGGATGTGCGCATGAAAGTGCACTAACAGGCTCATTCAATTTAAAACTAAACATCAAACATATAACAAATAATGCCAGAATGAATTTTCTCATCTTATCACCTCTTATATACATTTTAGATGAATTTCAAAAAAATGTTGCTCCACATGTTGTTTGATACTACCCGTTACTTGAATGAAAAATAGAAAGAGCTGCCGCTAAGCAAGCTCCTTCACTATCGTTTTCATTAGCGTAACGGACAAGCATGACACCCCATAACTAGTAGAAAACGAAAATGATTGACTTAAATCCACGTTTGAAACGATTTATCGACCATCTTAACATTGTTCATTTTTGCCCAACTCTTTAAATCCGAGATGCCCCTATCTTCATCCCTAGAATACCTAAATGCCATATCAAATGGGACGATTTTCCTCCCGCGGGGCACTATCCCGATAATAGGTTTAAAGTATCCCATGGTCAATATTACTTCAATATCGCCCGAATTAGTTATAATTCCATTTAATATGATTTGGTCATTGGATAGGCATAACTCGGTTGGTTTCTTGAAGAATATTCTATACAATGCGAGTAAAAGTACAACTAAACACAGAAGAAGTAGAACCACCGTTAACGAAGTGTAGAGTAGACCCATCTGATCCCATATTCTCACTACAAGAATAGATTGACTACATATTATAGCAATCATGCCTATTATGGTTCTAATCCTTGAAGGACTCTTAACCTGATGCTTTATTTCCCTCAAAATATCCCCACCCTTGTTCAAATTCCTTATCTGAATATACCACATATTGGAACTATTCTGCCCTTTAGCGGGGAAAAGGCAACCTGTTTTAGTCAGTTGCCTTCTCGTCTGGATTATTGAGCTCTCGTTCACCGTTAGTTCATCTATCCTTTCTTCAAATAACTTAAAGACAATAAGCCTTTGACAAAACATGCCATACTGATAGCCCAAATTACGCCGATCACTGCAATAGTTACAGAGTTATTTATTGAACTTGCAAAAGCCCTAGTTTCAAGTATTCTTATCCAAGTCAGTGCACCAAAAGTGAATAATATCAGATGACTCAAAAACCACCCAAAGCCATGCTTCTTAAATTTTATCATCAAGCCAATCACTAGCACTACAACAGGAATCATTACAATTAGTAACCCTACTCTCAGTAATACAGTGACTTCTTCTTCCATAAGCATGAAAATCACCACCCCGTTCTCAAACCTAACAAATAATTCCATATATTTAGACTCTGTAAATACAATGAAAGTTGCGTTAATCTGCCCGGTTAGTTGAGCGCTGTCGCGTGAGTCAAATAGTTTATTCTCTCAGTCCACTAATTCTATTGCTTAGTCTGACAATAGAAAGCGCTTGAGTTCACGCCTCTTCTCTTTATTGTTGTCAATAACTATCATGCCGCTGGATTTTCATAGATTATAGTAGATTCTAGAATCTTCTCGACGTTCTTTACATCCTCGCGGGGTTAGCGCGCATCTCTAAATTTGTCTCAGCAGCCATGAAGCTAAGTTCGCCACAGTAGATCTCTTCGATAATAGCAAGTTTTTCTTTAGCATGATATTGAATTTTAGACATGAGAATGCTCCCCTCATAGCATCAGGTTTTTATCATTTAACCTATCTACTATTTGGGGAGCATATCAATTTTCTGTCAGCCTTAATTAATAATTCCTCTCCTACTTTATAACCTTCAACGTTGTTCTTTGTTGTTCTGATTTAACGTAATTTGAATTATTAATCGCGTCAATCCAGTGAGCTTCCGATATCCAGCCCCCTTCATAGTCACTACTTCCTTTTCCGTAACGCAATAGGATAATCTTTATTACCCTTATCATATGATGCATCGGAATTTCAAAAGCTGTCTTTATATTCTCCTTCTGACGTACACTTTTTAGCAACTTATAAACTGTTGAAGAGAAGTCAGCTAACCTTTTACCTGTTGCATATGCTTCTGGAAAGTAATACCTTGTAAAAGACCATCCACTTCCAGCGGGATATTCGCTCTTATCTGGATCATCATAGCAGGTTAACAGTGTTTGAATATCTTCTTCCGATACTACACCAGAGAACTTATGTTCCTCGGCCATAAAACGTTCAACGATTTGCTCTGCATTCGATGTTTTGAAAATTGTCTTCTGAGCGCTTAATTGTTGTTGGCCTACAAGATAAGTCAATAATAGAACTTTTTCTTTTTGTAACTTATTGTAGTAATCCATCAACCATTCAAAATGTTGCTCCGTTAGGCACTGCGCTTCATCAACTAGAAGAACTATTATCCTATATCGATTAGATGTTCCTCGCTCTAACATAAATTTAAAAAGTCTATCTCGCTTGGCTGGCAATTTCCCGATTAATGCAAAATTATGGTTCATGTCGTAAAGTAAGCTTTCAATAAATTCTTCTTCCCTTACAACTTTAGGATGTAAACTTATTATGTGATATACAGGAATGTTCTCAGCAATAACCTTTGATATATTATCAATCAAATACTCAATCATATAGGTTTTTCCTAATCGAGGTCGACCGTAAATAATCGCTCCTGTAACTCTCTCTTCAATCCAATCGCAAACAGATCCAAGTACAGTAATGATTTCGTTAGTTGGCATTTTATAGTCATTTGTTTCTACAGGGTGCGATCCTTTAGGAACATCTGGTCGAATTAGATCATAAATAATATTTGATTCTTTTGGTTCTACTGATTTTGTTTTCGTCACAAAACTCACCACCAATTATATACTCGTTTTAAGCATACTTTTCAATTGATCAAATTTACTACTTTTTTGCTTCGGTGGAGTAGGTAAGGGCACAATTTCATCCGAAGTTTCTCCCTCTACTTCATCCTGCAATCGTTTCTCTGCCATTTCCAAGTGATTCTGTTCGTACCTTTGAAGTGCAGCCAACTCGTTCCTTGCACTCTTTTGATTTTCCGCTTTCCCCTCTAAGTATCTTGCAAATGAATCAACTGCAGATTCATCATCCGAAAAACGCAGTTTTCCTTCACGAGCTAGTTTATTAACAATCTTCCGAGTACGTAGGGAATGTGGTTTTTTTCCCCAAGCCCCTCTAGCTCTTAGAAAGTCTAGTTCAGACCCATCGGGCAAGAAAGCTCTAACCACAGAAATATCATCCACATTGACAACGATTTTAATAGTTGCACCTGCAAGGGTGAAGTTCTGTGCCATAAGCCTACTTGTATATTCAGCACCTTCGTAGTTGATATAGGGTCTTTTACCATGCTTCTTGCTCCCATTAACCTTCCTGCTAATAGAGAAATTAAAGAAATTCACATCACTTCGTTTCTCATTCTCTAATAATCTTGGAAACATTTCTTGATATTGTATACGTTGCGTCATTGCATCCA
Source organism: Paenibacillus germinis (assembly GCF_013141785.1). NCBI lineage: Bacteria > Bacillati > Bacillota > Bacilli > Caryophanales > Paenibacillaceae > Paenibacillus > Paenibacillus germinis. The sequence continues at coordinate 155,541 of NZ_WHOC01000137.1, read as the reverse complement.
TTGGGCTGATTCCAAAGGTTGAGTGTACTTCTGTGTTATACTCTGCAATTAGCACTTCAATCAGTTGTTCAAGTTCATCTGCGTTAACCTTAAACTCTTTTGCAGATTTCTCCGGATTCTGACGCTTCGGATCTTTGTTATTACTTCCAGTTGTTATCGCTAAACGTTGAATTTTCCGCTGAGTTAAAACTCCAAAGAACCTTTCAATAATCGCACGTGCCTCTGGGAATGCCACAGGACCAGGATTAACGGAACAGTTTGTAACTTCAGTAAGCTTATTCTTTACTGATGTGGCAAGGTTCGGCCTTCCATGGTCATATTTTAATTCACTCCACACTGCCCATTCAGCCTCTGGTATCATGGAGTGGAAGCAAGCTACATCGGGATATTTAAACCCAGGGATAGTGAATTTCATCGGTTGCCATGGCATTATCGCCTTTTTTATACAATGTAGTACGTCAAGTTGAGAATATTCTGCATTAAGACATAGATGATATCCAAGAACTACTCGTGTAGCTTCGTCAATAATGAGCAAAAGCCAAATTCGTTTCATAACTTCTGTCACATCATCGCCATATGCATTTTTAAAAGTAACCGTTAATAAGGCATCAATTTTATGTCCGTCAAATTGAACAGCCTTGAAAGGAACAGTTTCCAAATCTTTAGTGCTCATCTCACCTGTTAGTCGCTTAATTTTTCTTGCTGCATGCTCTCCATATCTATGTCTAGAATCCATTATATTCTCGTTAATAAGTCTAGAAACGTACCTTTGCAACGAACGCAATGCCTTATCTTTAGTGTTAAACGGATATTCATTCAATTTCACCCCTAATGATCGACAAAGAGTTAGTAATTTTCCTCGTAAATCAGTTACCATAACTACCTTGTCGGCTGCCGCACGCTTCCGCTTTGTTATTATATGATCATCGATAAGTATTTTTACTTTAGGATACTTTTCTAGAAGTTGGGCAAAAGCGCCGGTAAAATCCACTTGATGCATACCATCAGCCGAAGAAATACGATCATATGTGTTACCAGTTCTTCTATAAGAAAGCAAAGCACGGAAGCCCCATATCCGACCATTCTTGTCTTTCGATAAACACTTGTGAACAAATTTATTAACTTCCTTACGACTAATACCAGTCTGTGCATCAATTTCCTTCAACGAGCAGTTACTATCAATATACAATTCAACCGCACGCTTACGCTTTTCAAACGTCTCGTCTCGATGTTCCAAATGAACCGTTGGCCATTTAGTATAATCAAGGTCTTCAGCATCAACTTCAAAATTCTGAATAAACTTAACTTTGCTCATGTCTTCCATACCTCCAATTCACTGCAAATTCTTATTTTATCAATACTTGCGGCGACCTTGCCCTCGTATATTAAATTAAACAATTCACTACGAATTCGTTGTTTTGGAATCTCATTATTAATTTCATATATTTGACCTAGGGTTGTTATAGATTGCTCACCTATGCAATCTAGGATTCTATGTCTGTCTGTATCCACCGGGATTCTTCGATCATCAATGTAAGGAATTATTTCCTTATAATTGTTCAACAATATTTTATTCTCACGTATAATCCTATCTGTACGAATGATATATTTATAACCGTGGTATTCACACCATTTTTGTTGTTTTGCAACTTGCTCTGCTGAACGTTCATTATACTGGGGATTTCGCGGATCAAGTTCATGCTCATACTTCACTTCCATGAAATACCCTTTTTCGTGTTGTGGAACACACCACATATCAAAAATGGTATCGATATACTCACCTTTAAGCCATTCTTGAACACGGTGTGGTTGCTCTGTAAATGTTCTGATGATCAGATCGTTCTCTATAAGGATCCAGTTGTCATATTCCAAGTCGCTATACATATCAACATTACGCTTTACTTTCGGACTGTACTTGAACCACCAATTGTTTCCATATCGTCCTCCTTTCCATTTTACGACTGGTTTATCGAACATTAAGAATACCTCCCGAATGCTAACAAAATTGATTCTCTAGAATCCCCTTGTTTCAGTTATTGACAACAGTCTATAAGATCATACCTACAGCCGCTGATATATCCTTACTTTTGTGTCGTTTGAGTACAATGTCTGCACTTTTGTGTCGTAGGGGTGCGACACAAAAGTATCCACATAAAAAAAATAAAAGCCCACCGTGATGGGCTTTTCAAAAAAGTTATGTAGGCACTTTTGTGTCGTCAGACTATAAGGAAAGAACCCTCATGTCATCCAGATAAGGGCTCTCACTATTTCCTATTGGGTAGCGTAGACATGTTCTAATTCTAGAGCTACCTCTTTAATATCATAGCCGGCTAGTCGAATCGCTCGGATTCGCTCATCAACCGGGACAGGATCGCTGCGCATCGCCTTCATTAACCATTGCACCCATACGGCAATGTCTTGCTTCAAACATACAAATGCGAAAAAACCTGCTCTCAAATTCGCTTCTTCTGGTAAAACATCGGATACCACACAGGGAACTCCTGCCGCTTGTGCTTCAATCAAAACCATGGGTAAACCATCTTTGAATGAAGGAAGAACCATGACATCTAATTCCTGAATGAGCTCAGAAATATCGTCTCGTCGTCCTAATAGATGAACGCGGTTTTGGATCTCTTTTTGCTCGATCAGTGCTTGAATCTGAGGCCGCAATGCACCATCCCCCACCAAAATAAGCCTCGCATTCGGCACACGATACAGCAGCTCTTCAAAAATCTCAATCAAGAATGTATGGTTCTTAGCTGAACTAAACCGACCAATATGACCTATGATTGGTTCCTCCAATGAAATATCCAATTGCTCGCGGAGCGTCATGGGATTCTGTAATCTATTTGTAAATCGACCGACATCTATTCCATTACGCACCATTCTGCCGCGTTTATCTTGAGACCATTGATACCCGAATAGCGCCTGACTTGCCGTGATCGAGCTACTTACCCAATTCGTGGCAAAACGCCGTATCATGTTCCTCTTCAACCATCGAGATACCTTAGTAGTTGAGGAAGCGTATGTATAATCACTTATGCTGTGACAATGCACAATACGAATATCAATGCCAAACAGCCTTGATGTTAACAAAGTTAAGACACTAGCCTCATAAGTATGACTATGCAAAGCATGGAAGGGACCGTGATGTTGAATCGTCGACTTTAGCTCATATATGTAACCCATCCAACCCGCTCTAGGCTTCTGCAGGATGAATATCCTCCCACCCAATGCTCGTATTTCTTCATCATAATCAGAAGGATTATGTGTGTGGACAACGAAATCGAATTGAATCTTCGATCGATCCATGTGCCGATATACATTCATAATAAAACTTTGCGCTTCTCCACGATTCATATCACTAATATGATGTAATATCCGAACGGGTTGATGGCTCAACACACATTCCCCCTTAAAGTTGTACAGGTGAAGTCTTCATAAGCAAAAGCCAAGATGGTTTTTCCATCGTATGATGAATAGAATGACTTGGAATATAAATGGTTTTGAAAAGGGGAGCGAGAGGATTAGTAAATTAGAGGATAACAAATGTAAACGCTATATAAATAGAATTGTAGCATGAAAATTACACAATGCCTATATGATTATTAAGATTTGATAAAGAATCGCTAAAAATATATTTAGTTCTTCATGACTATTTTGTCGAAAATAAAGACCGAGGACCTCTTCAGTTAAGAATTACACTGGTACCCATAGTCTGGACACTTTGAAAAAGTGTTCAGACTATGGGTACTTTTTTTTATACTAGAGTAAGCACCGGAGGGGATTACATCATGTCTAAGAAAATCTTTAGCGAAAAAGACCAAATGAGCTTATCAAAGAATAAATACGTGATCAGGATTAGCGATAAAGCAATAACCTATGCGGATGAATTTAAGCAGTTGTTCATCGATCAATATATGGCAGGTAAGCTCCCTAGAGAAATCTTTGAAGCTAACGGGTTTGACGTAAACGTAATTGGAATTCAACGTGTAAATGAGTCTGCAAAGCGTTGGAGAAAAGCATATGGAAAAGACGGAATTATTGGATTAGCTGACTCTCGTAAGGAAGCTTCTGGACGTCCGCTGAAGCGTGAACTAACGAAGGATGAAGTAATTGAAAGACAGGAAGCAAGAATTAGACTCCTTGAGTCCCAGGTGGATTTGTTAAAAAAGCTAGACACGAAAGAAAGGTTGCTGGTAGCAAAGGGAAAGAACCTAAGTAAGAGTAAGTTATTTGAGCTAATTAAAGAGACTGTAGGTCAGGGTTTGGGACGTACAACTCGCTACCTTTGCGATTTATTACACGTATCTCGCTCAGGCTATTACAACTACATCCAGGCCGTAGAAGCCCGTAAAGAGCGGTCTCTTTCGGATGCCAAAGCTGGAGAACTGATCAAGAAAGCCTTCCATAGAAAGGGCTTTAAAAAGGGTTCTCGTTCTATTAAAATGACGCTTGAGAACGAATTTGGCGTGATCTATAACCTGAAAAGAATCCGCAGACTTATGAAGAAATTTGACCTCGTATGTCCACATCGAAAACCTAATCCTTACAAACGTATGGCAAAGGCGACTCAAGAACATCGAACGCTTCCCAACAGTTTAGATCGTAATTTTAGAAAAGGTGTTCCTGGGCTTGCGTTGCTCACCGACATCACTTATCTCCCATACGGCCGCTCAGAGACGGCTTATTTGTCGACCATACTAGACGCTTCAACGGGAGAGATCCTTGCTTACAACCTTTCCAACAGCCTTACGTTGGACATAGCTACAGACACGATCGAGGCACTCATGAAGCAAAGAAAATTGAAGTTGCACAAAAAAGCATTCATCCATTCGGATCAAGGAAGTCATTATACGAGTCCCGCATACCAAAAACTTTTAAAGCAAAAGGGATTAGGGCAATCGATGTCTAGACGAGGCAATTGCTGGGACAATGCGCCACAGGAGTCGTTTTACGGTCATATGAAGGATCATGTTGACCATCGTAGCTGCCCAACCTTAGCAGAACTACAACGTAAGATTGACAGTTACATCCGCTACTACAACAATAATCGATACCAATGGGGATTAAAAAAGATGACCCCTGTGCAATACAGGAATCATCTATTGTTAGCTGCCTAGACTTAAACTAAGTTTTTTTCAAGTGTCCTTGACAAAGGGTCCAGATCAAATAGGTCCCCGGTCTAAAACTATTTTTTAATTATATTATTCTTTGCGTCTTCCTTCGCCTGTTCATATTTTTCCTTATATGTATCAATAATACTATTATCATAACCATTATTAGTAAGCTTAGAGTTGGTATCGTTCATAATTTGATTGAACTCACTATCCGCTTGCGAGATTTTCGTTAAGGCTTGAACGATTAAAGCCGGATCTTTTGAAATAAGATATTGATCATAAAGTGCACGAAGTTCTTCACTACTTTTAGCTTCAAGTTGTTTTAGCTTAGCTTCAGTATCTGTTGTGATCGAATCTAACGAAGGTTTCGAAGTACCACCGCCAGGCGCTCCTCCACCACCAACGGGTCCACCTCCGCCCCCGACTACAGGAGCTTTCGGATCAACCTTAGGAACTTCAGGTAGCTTCACTTCTGGATCTTTCTTGTCAGGAACTGTGACAGCTGATACCGTATAGGTCTCTGGGTCCCAATTAATAGTTTTACCTACCGACTCAGAGAAGAAGCGAATTGGCACATATAGACTTCCATCCACAATATAGCCAGGTAGGTCCACAGAAGTGCTCTTAGCCACACCATCAAATACATATGAGATTTTCTCTTTGTACGCATTCAACTTACTTGGAGTTAACTTCGATTTATCAATCTTCTCGTTGCTTTTGGAATGTACTTGCGCATTCAGCTTATATTCGCTGATATTAATTTTGTCTGTTTCCTTTGGTTCAGCAATTGTGACCGTGTATGTATCCGCATTCCACTCTACAGCTTTATCTAACGAGTACGAAATAAAACGAATCGGCACATACGTGCTGCCTTCAAAGATGAAGCCCTGTTGACCCTCAGGAGGCGCATACTCTTTGCCATCAAACGTGAAATGCATGGGGATCTGGTATACATTCACATCTAAGGGTGCCTGCGCCGCGAATGCTTGTGTGCTCATTCCCATGACTAAAGCAATAGATAATGCCGCTGATACTTTGAACCGTTTAGTTGCCTTCATTTCAATTACACACCTCTTCGTCTTTATTTAGATACGACCTTACGCACTGCTTCAATCTCTGATGCGGAGAACCTCGAGTACGCAATTCGCTTGAGCTCCGCCTTCTTCTCCGAAGTTAACTCACCACTAGCCATTTGCCTGATATGGTTAATCTCGGACACCGAGAATCTCCCCATTACGAACTTGACTGCTTCTTGCTTACTTTCAAAAGCGAGTCCCTTATTCTCGGCGGTCTTCTTTTCATTAGAGGGTTCCACAGTGGGTTGCGTATTCCCTGCTTCTTCCTTCGTTGGTACAGTCGCCATGGCCTCTCCTGAGGCTAATTTAGGGTCTACAACCTTTAGATCTTCCTCGGTCGTCTCAGGCTTATCTGAATCCGATGAAGCTGCAGCATCATTCGTAGTCTGAGGCAAGGGAGCTAGATTGAATTGATCTAGCCACTGCGGGTTACTCGCTGCCTCAGCAGCCAACTGATTCGCAATCTTATCACCAATCACATTGAGTGAATACTGATATATTCCATACCCGCCAATACATAGAACACCTGCTACTATTAATCTACGTATTGTTTTAGACAAACTAATCCCCCAGATGCTCTACTTATTCGTTTGAACTTGTTTCTGTGAATCTTTGTAATTCATACCTTGGCTCAAGCCATACTTCGTAGCTATCTGAATTAATTGGTTGTACTCGTCTTCAGTTAGCTTCTTAAGAACCATCTCTTTAGCCTGCTTCTTCTCCTCAACCGACATTCCATTACCAGCCATCTTCGCGAACAACTGCAGTTCCGAAGCACTTAACTTCTTCAATAGAACGGCACTCACCGCTGCTTTCTCCTTAAGAGAAATAGACTCCTCAACCACCTTAGCCTTTTCCGTTGTCACTTGAGCCTCGTAGTTCAATGCTTGTTGTTTAGGCTTAGGGGTTGGAGATGGCGGATTTGAGTTTAAAGGAGATGTGACAGCAGCAGCTCCTGTATCTGGAGAAGAGCCTGTCGGCGTTGTCACAGATTGAGCCATAGAATTTGAAGAAGGTGTCACAGCTTGTTTATCTGTAGATGGCTGAACTTGCACAGTTTCTTCATCAGAGTGTTTGTCACTATCAGCTCTACTAGGCCCAAGAGTGTCAATTGGACTAGGCGATTCCTGAGATTGGGTCTGACTACTGGCAGAAGGCAGTTGCGGAGTCATCGATTTTAGGACATAAGATACAGCCAAATCCATGCCAAAATACCCAATACACAGAAGCAAAGCTACACTACCACCTATCCAGAGCAGCCACCTCTTCCATTTCTGCTTTTTCATCATTTCACCAACCAAGTCATAGAATGGATATGTTCTATTATAAATGCATTGACGAAATATGTCACATTTTCACTAGAAATAAAACGAAAAAAAGTACCCTTACGGGTACTTTGAACTAAACCCTTAGCTTTCGAACATGTTATTCTAGCTTGCACAGCAATTGCGACTACGTCTCCTCATCAATGCAACTCTTGTATAATTCCTCGTTATACTTAAACCAAAACCGATGCCAAATCCCCGTGAGGACTTCACGCATAAATTCCCCCCTTATGTAAAAATAGATGGCAATGGTGTTAGTGAATCACAAACCACAGCACAAATGAAAACGTTTGCCACATTTTCCGGATTTCAAATGACGAATTTCGACTTACTTTTTAATAGAATAGTGTTATGTTAAATCTAGGTAATCAGAACTAGGAGGTTGATTCAAATGCCTAATTATTATTTTAAAGAATTTTGGACTCCTTTAAAATTAACGGGTATTAAGCTTTTTAAAGACGACGAAGGAGATGTTTGGATAAAATACTGGGGATTTAAACGACGGAGACTAAAAAATTAGTCGATTTTTCTTTCTACCTTTTCATTTTAATCACTTTTTCATCACTTTTGTTGGTCATGACTCCATTAGTAGACATCGACATAGTTCTATTAGGAAGTCCTCATCCTTCCTTCATGATACTCGACCTTACGCAGCAGTTGCAGCTTTGTTTCCTTATCTATACAACTCTCATACAGCTCCACATTATACTTGAACCAGAAACGATGCCACATCATCATGAGTATCATCCTATAAGTTCCCCCCTCTACGAATGGTTTAATGAAAAATAACCATCTAGCTAAAACAAAAATTGATGTATCCTTAATATTATAAAATATATATTAAGATTAGACAAATTTGGAGTGTCTAAAGGCGGAGTTGTTGGAACTATTTCCCTTGGGAATAGGGGACTATGTGGTTCAAACGAAGATATCGATCAAGATGATTAATACTTTGTTAGCCGTTGTGCCTCTTACAAATTGAATGACGAGGAGCAGAAAATCGTGAATCTTTTAACGGCACACCCCCATTCCTAAGTAGAAAGACACCCAATCGTGTCGTTCTTGAGCATACGAACTTCATTAGCAAAAAAGAAAAAAGCACCTACTATAGATGCTTTTTTTTGCTTAAGTATTAAGTTTCCTTTGATGATATCTGATCTTATTAAATATCTTCGATCTCTCATTCTCACATATACAACTTTCTAGTATAACTTTGTTAAATCTGAACCAAATGAATGCTAATACTTTTCCCATCATTTTTCCTCCTCTATTTCAAATAAACAAGCAAGGGAGGCACGATTGATTATTCGGAGCTTGCCGACATACTGGATTGCCAATTTAGTCCCTTTAGCTTTGCGTCACTGATTTTCATCAGTTTTGCAATTATCGTACAATTTATGTGATTGTCGTATACAGTAATATTTTAGCAAATTAAACATGTAATGGTCTTTCGTAGTATCATTTCATTTAAGAGCGGGTCAAAATTGCTATTTTACGACTTCGGTTATTGAAACAAAAAAAGACGCTTATGATACTGGTGCGAACTATGTTTGTTTAAAAGTTAGATTTTGTACAGACTTCTTATAAGCTCATTCTCCTCATAAAGGAGTGGTAGTACCGTCCCTTACAAGGCATATATGCGCTCGCCTTTCTTAATAAATTAAAGCAGGGCGGGTATATCTCAATGTAGCCTACATGGTCATTGGCATTGATCTGAATGGAAACAAAGATGTACTCGGATGTGGACCATCGAAAAACTTTTATCCCTTCGGGGAGATATCTTTTTCAAAGAGTTTACACAAAAGTATTGACAGACCCTAGCATTCTTTTCTTACACGATGGTTTATGTCAGGATGTCATCTTATTTTCTTCACTGGAATCAATATATGCAAGAATTAGCCAATACCAAAATGATAGTTGTAATGCATCCAGAATTTGCATTGTAAATCCGCTGACAAGTATTATCCCTTGTAGTACTACAGCATATAATAACATTGCATTTTTTCTATTTCTTAAATATGCACCAACACTCTTAAATATGTTTCTTATAAAAAACAAAAAATAAAGTAATAGACCAAATATCCCATAGTAATATAGATACAGTAAGTACATATTGTCTAGTACTAGATCATCACTTTTAACAATTCCATTTCCAAGTAATAAATTTTCCTTCATAATATTGCTGTACTCTTCCCATATGCTAGTTCTTCCACCTAAATTCTGAAGTTCGTTTAAATCCAAACGTAATCTAACCGAGTAGAATAGATCAATTTGTTTTTGAACAACAAAATATGCCACAGCAGCTATAACAACAACACCTAACACTTTTTTTAGTACACCTTTCCCGAAATCCAAAATTCCTTGAGATAATAAAACCAGTCCCAACATAATGAGACTAATAAGAATAGCAGTTCTAGAACCCGTAAAATAAATAACACCTATACACTCAAGTGAAAAAAGTATTTTTGTTTTCCATTTATATGGCTGTGTAAACACATACAATAATATTATTGTCATCCATATGCCTAAAAAATTTGGATTCCTAAAAGGTCCCACAATGCGGTTGTAATTCTGGTATATATTTCCTGACTTATTCATTTCATAAAGCGAACGGAAAATAGCTTTGCCAGACAAGTCGAATAACTCAATTGTGATAAATGGGATCAGTAGCAACAATAATATAGCTACACACTTGTTGACAATACTATTAATTTTGGTTATTGATTTAATGTCTTTTTTAAAATAGTTTATACAGAACAAATAAATAATCATCCACTCAAATGTTCTTAACACCTCTGAAAATGGTCTTAAACTTGATATATTCCCTTTCAATAAAGCAATTAAAATTCCAAAGCAATTTAAGCCTAGAAATACAAGGAAAAATCTTGTTGTATTGTTTATTGTGACCACATACTTTTTCTTAACAAAAATGAATAACAAGTAACCTATAAAAACAATATCACATATATATAAGCTGATAGAGTATCCTACATATTTTGAAGGGAACGGAAAAAAGACTAAAATCAACAATGGAACAAGCAGATTGTTCATTTCTATTTTACTGCTTTGTTTTATTTGTCCCATTCAAAAAGATCCTCTCAACATCGTTATAGTGCTTCCTCCAACTATAGTTATCTTGTACAAACTGCCGTCTATATGATTGATTCTCAACAGCAGTATTTAGACAATAATCAATCGCACTTACTATTTCTTCTTTACTATCATAATTAACTAGTACACCTAATCTATCATTAACAATGATTTCGCCACTCGCAGTTGTCGTAATCGGTGGATTTGACCTTGCAGCAATACAAGGAAGACCACAGGCCATCGCCTCCAAATATACATGCCCAAATCCTTCATATTTACTTGGCAAAATAAACACATCGGCCATTCTATAATAATCTTCAACGTTTTGTCTAGCGCCCCAAAGTTTGATTTGATCCTGTAGTTTATATTGAATAATAAGTTCTTCCATTCCTTTTTCACAGTCTCCATCGCCAACAAAAGCCAGTTTGATGGTTTTATCGGTGATTGCATTTATACAGTGGATTATTATTTCAAGGTTTTTTTCACTTGATAATCTACTAACACAGATAACAATTTTATCCTCAGCAGAATATCCGAGTTTGCTCCGTAGTTCATTTTTTTCCTCAGTACTCGCCACTCTAAATCGTTCCATATCTACTCCGGGAGGTATTACAAAAACATCGTTCCTTTTAAGCCTGTAATAGCTTGCTACTTCTTCTTGCTTTGATCTGCTCAGAACCCCAACAAATGGAGAATGTTTAATCGCCAATTTATCTAATAGTGCAAGTTGAGGAAGTATAAAATAGAAATACAACTTCTTAAAAAAATATTTAGTTTCTTTTGCCTCGATATGTTGCAGTTTTGTCGCTATTAGTGGCGTAACAAATATATGCTTATTAACATTCTTTCCCTTAACTACAGCCAATGCAAAAGTATAGAACCTTGAAATAACAACATCGTCTTTTTTTATATCGCACTTTCTAATAAACTTCAAAGTTCGATAATAGTACGCTAGAGGTGAAAACGGTTTTAAAACTTTAGGAACCCCAGAATAATCGATTCTAGAAACCTTTACCCCCTCCATCTCTTCATAACTTGGCAAACTAGTGTTTTTAAGATTTGAAGTAATGATTTCAACTTCTTTTCCCTCTCGGAGAAGCTGCAACGCTATGTTTCTTGTATATGATACCAAGCCACCTTTTTCAGGCAAATATGCATTTGTAACAATCCACACCTTCACAAAATCTCAAATCCTCTCAACATACTAAAGTGATTAAAGGAAGTTTCACCAGCTTTTATTTATTCAATACTTTCTTAACGAAAATAACAAATTTATTAAAGGCTTTCTTTCTAATTGTTAAAACATGATTTTCATAACCTCGGTAGTTGCATTCTCTTAGCATTTGAATTCCTGCACTCAATGCTCTCTTAATATCTGCATCATCATGGAATAATAAATATTCGCTAAATGAATGCATTAGCCATGCATCCGACCGAGGATAGTAACTCTTTTCAACAATATCTCCATTCCCCTTTATAACAGGGTAAAAATAAGAATTATTCCACATTTTTTCAAACATAAACCTTTTAATATTATTGGTCAGTTCCATATCTTCCCAGAATAGTGAGCAAGACAGTAATGAGCAATACCCCCATGTATGAATATCGTTAGTACATTTCCCATTAACTTCGATGTACGGAACAGCAAGAGACGTAATAAGTTTCTCTTTTAAGTAATTGGAAACATACTTAATAATCAATTTATTGTCTTCATTAACATAGTACTTGTCGATGCTTATATGATAGAACAATTGTTGGGCTATATGATAATTATCAACCTTGATATAGTAGGAATCATCCATGAGTTCTTTATCAAAGTAATTCCAATGACCTCTATCTCCATTCAGAATCAGCTCATCTCTCATATACAAAAACATTCCATCGCAAATATCTTTAACACTATCATCTTCAAATACCCACATATAGTATGCTAATGTAGCAACTGTAAATGTAACGGCATTCGTTATATGTACTTCCTTATATGAACATGGTGCATAGGGAATAACCCAATAGTTAGCTCTATACTTATACGAATATTTTTTTACCCATTCAATACCTTTTACAATTGCGGGTTTAACACTATCGTCTTTATAGATATCATAGTATTTTATAAGTGCATATATTGACAAAATCTCAGGGGTGGTCGATTCTATATGATTCTTTTTTCCCATGTTTTTGCCGAAAGAAAAATTATAACCAATATCAAATCCACCATCATCAAGTTGCGATTCTATTATTAGCTTTGCTAACTGATCCGATTGTTCTTTATAGATAGGATCGTGATATTTCAAGTCCAAATTAATGGTTGTAAATAGCGCTTCATAAAGAGTCTGCGAACTTCTAATATTCGCTACAGGTTTATTTACAACTTTAAGAATTTTATCTTTCAACATACTTAACATACTTATAAACATTCCTTTCGCTTCGCTCAAGACGCAAAACGGCATAAAACCGTTGCCTTTGGATTTTTTATAATTTATTTTAAGCTTGCTACAAATTATACGGAGATCAGTGAGCAACTTTGCTTCTCTCAAACATTTATTGAAAAAGAGATGTTTTATAGATGTAAATATTAAAAATGTTTACGTTATTTGCTGCGAAATTGATGTCCAACAAGTTTTATTCTTGTCATCCTAACCTACAGCAAAAATCCTTGTGTTCCTTTGCAGGAGTAACTCGTCAAAACAACGCGAGTGTGAGCAAAAAAATTCATATCACATGTTTCTTCCAGATGTTTAATATAAAACCACTTTTGATACAATGAGCCATCGTCGTAGAAAGTAATAAAGACAGTATACTTAAAGGCAAGAGTACTCTTTGTACAATGTATTTTTAGTTTTTTAGCAATTTCTTTTCTAGTTTCCGCCTCCTGTTGGGGTGGTATCAGAATCAAATACACTTGATATTATCTTATTGCATCCCACAACTTTACTATTGTCCGGTATATTTTTACTAATAACAGAATTGGCTGCAACTAAACAGCAATTTCCCACTTTAGCAGCGGAAGTAACTACTGCGCCTCCACCTAACCAGCAACCACTTCCAATTGCGACAAGGGCTCCTTTAGATTCTCCATAAAAAGACATACTTTCATGTGTGAAGGTATGATTTCCCGAAGCAATTATTACATATGGCCCAAACATTGTATTATTTCCAATTTCTATACCAAATTGAGCATTCATCCAAGTTCCATAGCCTATATACACATTATCCCCAATAACCATTCCCTTAGCATTTAACACCTTAACATTTCGGGATACTCGCAGTTTTCTTCCGCATATTCCAACTTGTATTTTTAGTAACTGCCCTCTTGCCAGATCACCATATGTTCCTTCTGGCAAAATGTTTAATACTCCCTCAGCAATTCCAATCATAGATATTTTTATTAGCCACATTACTTTTTTAAGCCAAACCATATTCAACAACCTCACATTTCATTTAAGCCAGATTTAGTTATTTCATTAAACACTACGCTTCACCCTTGAAAAGAACTTCATCTAGATAACAGTTTTTATAAATAAGAACAACTATCTCCTAAAAAAATACGCAAATTAAAATCAGAAGAATAGATCAAATATGCTTTTTAATATAGCACGACTAGTTTCTATCTATACAACATATCTTTTATACTCGCGCGATTTGCAATAATGAATGCACTCAAGAGAATAATCGTTGCCAGTATACCCATTGAACTGGTAATTTTCACCATATTAGTAAATAACATTAACACAACTGATGCACATGAATAAATGAAATATTTCTTTGATAATTTTATGAAATAATTTTCCTTTTTTAGATACAATAAACAAGAAAGTATTACCAGAATAGTAGTGCCTCCTCGTGCGACCACTAATCCATCAACCCCTAACCACGCCATTAATGGAAACATTGCTCCTAGTTGAGCCATCACAGAAATACTACTAATAATGAAGTACTGTTTTGATTTCCCTAATGCAAACAAGCAATTATTTAATATCATCCCTGGTGCGCCTATTACAATTACTATCATGAAAAGTTTCAATACATTTTCATAAGCAAGATAGGCATCACCAAATAAAATTTGCATTATTAGCTTAGAGTTCAAAATCACAACTGAAATTATTGGAACAATTACTAACAAATTTTTACTCAACAAACTATTAAACATTTCACTAGCATTGTCTTTCTTCAAATGCTTACAGAAAAGCGGATAAAAGGTTGATGTATATATATTAGGTATCAGTTTAACCATATTTACAATCTTTACCACTAAGTAATATCCACCAAATGCAGCAACTCCTAGTTTGTTTAACAACAGCATTTGATCCATTCGATCAAACAAAAAAGCAACTACTGTTGAAGCATGCAAAAAGAACGCATATTTCAAAAACTTATATTCAGAAATTCTAATTTCACCTATGTTTGAAATATTGAATTTTATTTTTTTAAAAATGATATACGGGATAAATATTACATATCCTATCATCATAGCATAATAGAATATGCTATCAATATTAGAACTTCTATTTGCATAAATGTACACAATTGCAAATAAGGTGACAACATTAAAAAGTTTAACACCTATAGAATAACTCAAGAAGTGCTCTTGTTCTTTTTGATACGATAAAAGTACATTATGAATTACAATCAGTACCCCTACCATATACATCAATAGCGATGTATTACTGTCAGAACCTATAATTAGTTTAATTATATCTATATGCAGCAATCTTAATACAACAGCAAAGATAAGAAAGTAGCCTAAACATACTCCTATGTAATACAAAATAAATGACTTTTTATTATTAGCTTCCTTAATTTCAGACAACAATTTCACAATTGCGGTCTCTCCACCGAATAAAAAAAACGTAATTATAGCGTTATAAAAGAGTTCCACTAAACCTAATGTTCCAGAGGCTTCTGCAGATATTCGACTTATTATCATCGAAGTCAATAATTGCATAGGAATTGCTAAAATAGAAATATATAATACAACTTTTGCACCCTTTCTATATTTAGCTTCTATTTGATTTTGAATAGCAATCACCTCGTAAATTTAAATGCAAAATATAAAAGCAAGTCTAAATTTAACTTCAACGCCGTATACAAAACCTTATATCTTCTTTCAAAGTACTGTATATCTACTTTATTCAAGAGCATCTTTGCTTCTTTCTTGCATCTGTTACAATACAAGTTATAGCCTCGCAGTCCTTTGCTTTGTTCCGCAAATAGTTTCAATAACTGAATGTACGTAACAAAAGTGTAATTATATATACCAACTTGATACTTATTTCCGTATCTATCTTTTAATGAGGATATAACACTCGCTCGGCACTGATATAAATCAAATCCGTCATGACTTGTAGAGAGCGAATTACTTCTTTTCACATATTTGTAAACTACCGATTCACAAAAGAAAATACTGTCTGCATTTTCTAAACAAGCTATAGTAAAAATTAACTCTTCAGAATCCTTAACATCTTCAGCAAACCTAATATTCCCATTTCCGAGTATATCACTACTAATTAACTTAAATTGACCCCAAGGTAATTTCCATGACAAAGTACTATTTATAAGTTTCTGCTTATCCATTTCATTATACTCACTTAACCTATGCTGCCTAAGAAAATTCCCATTCTCATCTATTTGTTCAAAATTATAATAAATAATGTCATATCCTGAAGATAATTTAGTATCAATGATATCTTCCAAGGCACTTCCATCTAAATAATCGTCTGAATCTAAAAACATAATATAATTACCTTGTGCATTATTAATCCCAAGGTTTCTTGCAGCACCTGGCCCACTATTTTCCTGAAATATATACTTGAATTTCGAATTATTTTCACAAAACTCATTACAGATAATACTCGTTTGGTCGGTAGAACCATCATCAACCAAAATCACTTCAATTGATTTATTTATGCAAATTGAATTCAAGCATTCCCTTATTGTATTTTGAGAATTATACATAGGGATAATAACAGATAACTCTATCATATTTTTCATTCCCTCTTTACAATCTCCAGTAACTATAGCCCATTGCTTCAAGCTCACTCTTATTAAATAATCCTTTGACATCAATTAATACTTTTTCAAAGTTATCACCAGTTGAATATAGACTGTCTATTTTCTCCCATTTCATTTCTTTAAACTCATTATGAGCAACGGCAAATACTAAGCAGTCCGCATTTTTAATCTCGCTCATATCAGTTAAATTAACACCGTATTCATGCTTTGCATCGGCTGCACTAGCCAACGGATCTACAACGATTGGATTAATACCATACTCTTTTAATCTGATAATAATGTCCTCGACCTTAGAATTTCTGGTGTCTGGACAATTCTCCTTAAAGGTAATACCAAGTATTACTACTCGGGCTTTTCTAACCACTTTATTTGCAAGAATGAGCTTCTTAATGATAGCGTCTGCTATGAATGTACCCATTCCATCGTTTACTTTTCTACCAGAAAGAATAATTTGGCTGTGATAACCCAGGTTTTCTGCTTGGTACACAAAATAGTATGGATCAACACCGATACAGTGTCCACCAACCAAGCCCGGTCTAAAGCCCAATGCATTCCACTTAGTATTCATGGCTTCAATTACTTCATTTGTGTCAATACCCATCCTGTCAAAAACCATAGCAAGCTCATTCATGAAAGCAATGTTAATGTCACGCTGGCTATTTTCAACTACCTTTGCAGCCTCAGCTACTTTAATACTAGATGCTCTATGGACACCAACCTCAATTACAAGTTCATATACCTTTGCAATTTCATTTAAAGACTCTACATCCAAACCGGATACAATTTTTTTAATATTTCCTAATGTATTTACTTTGTCACCTGGATTAATACGCTCAGGTGAGTATCCAATTTTGAAGTCAATACCACATTTAAGCCCCGATTCCTTTTCTAAGATTGGGATACAAATCTCCTCTGTTACACCCGGATAAACAGTAGATTCATATACAACAATTGAACCCTTAGTCAAATTACGACCAAGGATTGCACTCGCTCCGATTACAGGAGATAAGTCAGGTGTCTTATCCTGGTTGATTGGCGTCGGAACAGCCACAATATGAAACTTCGCTTCACGTAGTTTAGTCTCCTCTATAGTAAACTCAACTGAAGTCTTTTTGATTGCATCATTACCAACTTCATGGGTTGGGTCGATTCCCTGTTTGTAAAAATTAATCTTTGATTCATTTATGTCAAAACCAATTACATTTACCTTTTTAGCAAATGCAACAGCAATAGGCATTCCTACATAACCCATTCCTATTATTGAGATTTTTTCTTCTTGGTTCAATATTTTTTCATACAGTCTCATTGTCTAACTCCTTACTTTTCTGTTGTACTTACTAAGCACTAGACTATTGATATATTTATATAAATACTTTTCATATTATCTTGAACATTTGACAGGTCAAATTTCTTGATACAATGCAGATTTTTTTCTCTAAAGGTGTCTCGCAATTCATAATCTGAAACAATTTTAGTGATGCTATTTGAAAAACCCTCAACATCATCAGGCTTCACCAAATATCCACCTCTACCATTTTCAATCAAATCTGTGTTGCCCCTAATCTCAGAAGACACGACTGGAAGTCCCGCCGCCATAGCCTCCATAAGCGCAACCGGAAGTCCTTCTTGTAATGAAGGGAACACAAAAATGTCTGCAGCTTTACAAATATCAGACACATCCGTTCTAAACCCAAGAAAAACAACTTGATTTTCAACACCTTGCTCATTTGCCACATGACGAAGATACAGATTCAGTTCACCTCGACCACAAATGTAATACTTTACTTTTTTATCTGCCATCTTTGCCAATGCCTTAATTACAACATCTTGATTTTTTCTCTTAATAAGCTCTCCGACAGACAATATCATAGTTTCGTCTGCTGTAACTCCAAGTTCATTTCTCTTAGCATCTCTATCTACTGTACTTCCACCAAACTTAGTGGTGTCCACACCAATGCCCGGAATGTACATCGTTTTTTTTGCATTAAAATACTTAACTGCTCTTTCATAATCTTCATTGTTGATGGTGATTAACACATCCGTATATCTTGAGAAGAATTTCTCCACAGGGTAGTAAAATAGCCAATTGACTAATGGCGCGCCTTTAAAGAAATGGAACCCGTGAGCTGTATATATTACCTTCGTCTTTGTATTGTGAGCGGCAAGTCTGCCAACAACTCCACCAATTGGTGAATGGCAATGTATGAAATTGTATCTATTCTTTTCTAGCAAATCTTTAACTTGCTTATATGCCTTAATGTTCTCACCAATCTTTAATATGTTACGGGCAAATTCTATCTGGTAATAGTTGATTTGTTGCCCTTCTAACTCTTGTTTGAATGCCTTTACTCTTTCAGGTGAGCTGGTATTTCCTTCTCCAAAATTGCAAGCAACATCGACCTGATACCCCATTTCTTGTAATAACTTTATATTTGGCATATTGAATTGGTCTATCATTGAAGAGACAGAAGCCAACATTAACATTTTTTTCATTTCGAATTAACCTTCCGTCTGATTAATGGATTCTTCCAAACTTCTAATTCTGTAATTTCCCTTATCGTAATTGCTGAGCGATTTATCATATACCAAGTTACCAAATGCTTTATTTACTAGGCCACCAATCTTACCTGGCATATACCCTACGAGCTTTACAGCCCAAATATACACTCCAGAAATCCATATATTCTTTCCATGCGCTTTAGCAATCATTCCAACCATATCTGCAGTCTTTACATATTCAGTATTTTGAGGAAAGAATGTGCCACATTCCTCATAGTCAATCATGAGTCTAATGAACTCACATAGATTATCAATATGAAGCATTGATCTTTCATTCTTAACATTAGGGAATAATGGTAACTTCCGAGCGATCTTTGCAAGAACCGGATAATTACCTTTACTTCCTTTTCCATAAATCATCGGTGGACGTAGTATGACTACCTTAAAGTTGTCATTGCTTAATGCTCTGATTCCATCTTCTGCCTGAAGCTTACTGTTACCGTAGAAGTTAGTAGGAGTTGGTATTGTATCTTTATTGATAACTCTCCTTTTACTAACCGAACTACTATCACCATAAACGATAATGGAGCTCATAAAGATGAACTGTTTCAAACCTTCTAACTTAGCTTTCTTTGCAGTCTCAATTGTCAAATCTCTGTTAACCTTGTAGTACGAAGCTCGCCTTTCCTCCGACACCTTGCCAACGTCGGCATGGGCTAACCCAGCTACATGAAAAATAATATCGTAATTAGAAAAAACTTTTTCTTTCCACAGATCATCTCTCATACTAATAGTATCTACTGAGTATTTATCAGGATATTGTAATGTCCATTTTTCAAAGGATTTGCCAATATAACTGTTTACTCCTGTAATAAGTATTTTTTTCATCCCGAAATAGTCTCTTTCCCTAAGGCTTTTCTCTTCACTGCCCCAGTTCCACCTTCAACAACACCATCACTCTTTAGAACACTTACAATAGTCCCAAAGAAGCATTTAACATCCATTCTAAAGCTCATCCTCTGAATATACTCCCCATCCAACTTTGCCTTAACTTCAATATGAAGCTCATCTCTACCGTTAATCTGCGCCCAGCCGGTTAGCCCTGGTCTTATGTCATTTGCACCGTATTTATCCCGTTCAGCAATCAAATCATACTGGTTCCACAATGCAGGACGAGGACCAATAAAGGCCATGGTACCGCATAGAATATTAATAATTTGTGGTAGCTCATCAAGACTGGTTTTTCTCAGAAATTTACCAACTCTCGTTATGTACTCCTCCGGATTTTCCAGAAGATGCGTCGGTTTATCTTTCGGTGTATCTATTTGCATTGTGCGGAATTTTAGTATGCAAAAATGTTTCTTATGAATACCAATGCGTTTTTGTTTAAATATTACTGGACCCTTGGAGTCAACCTTGATAGCAACAATTAAAATTAAAATCACCGGTGAAATTACTATTAGACCAACCAAAGCAAGTATGAAATCTATCACTCTTTTAGTTATTGAATAAATTGCAAACACCTACTTCAAATAAATTTTAGAAACTCTATTGGTGCCGGCAAATTGTGGCGTGTTACAACCTTACCACTTTCAATTTTTGTAAAGCTTAACAATACAGTTTGCTTTAATAATTGCTCCACAACCAATATGATATCATTCAGACGAAGGTATCATGATCAATAATTGTACCTAAGCTGACGATGGATCCTCTTTAAATAAAAAAAATTTGTGTTTAAAATTGCTTTCTCCTCAACAGCCGTACCTTGATAAACAGACACTGTTGAACCGGAATTACAAAGCGTCTCTCGAACGTCATCTTCGGGTACAAGCTGTATACCAATAATCGATGCTTTATATCGCTCAAACTGTTCAATCATTTGCTTTAAAACAAGGTTTTTCCGCTTTTATAATATCATCACCTAATTAGACTACGAACGGTTCATCCCCAATAAATATTCTGGCATACCAAATAGATTCCCTAGTCCTTTTGCCTCTATTTGTCGAATATAGCGTATTTAGGGGCTATAGAACTTCATTCAGAGGCTCTATTTTTCCTTTTTCCTAAAGAATTTGTTCAAGTTCAAAGGAATTATAAAATCGCAGGTTTATCGACAATTGGCGCAGCATTTCTTCAGGCATCACCTTAGTATCCGGTAAAAACCATGTTGCGAGCCTATTGCTGGAACAATCACAACAACCGTTCGTGAATTGGAACAGAATCATCACAAAGCATTATAATTGTGTAAGTATCCCACTGTAATCAAAAACATCTAAATTTTAATGCAATAATTCCCCGATTTTTAGTAGGATATTAACAATTAAATCTATTTTATTTTTAATTCTTGTTCCATAACTTTAGAAAGATACTCTATTAAACTGTGTCTTAACTCTTCACGTTGTAATGCAAAATCGATTGTGGTTTTGATAAAACCCATTTTTTCCCCAACATCATATCTAGTACCTTCAAAATTATATGCATAAACAGCTTCGTTACGATTCAATTCAGCGATAGCATCAGTCAACTGAATTTCATCACCTGTCCCAGGTTTTTGATCATCTAGAATCTTAAAAATCTTTGGACTAAGAATATATCGTCCCATTATAGCAATATTTGATGGGGCCTCATTCTTCTTTGGTTTCTCTACTAAGTTATTCAAACAATAAAGACGGTCATGGATTTCCTTTCCATCGATAATGCCATATTTAGAAACTTCATCCTCAGAAACTCTCTGTACACCAATAATCGATGACTTGTAGCGATCATACTGCTCAATCATCTGTCTCAAGCAAGGTTTCCCCGCTTGTACGATGTCATCACCGAGTAATACAGCAAAAGGCTCATTACCAATAAACTTCCGAGCACACCAAACAGCATGTCCTAAACCTTTAGCTTCCTTTTGTCGAATATAATGAATATCAACCATTTTGGAAGATTTTAGAACTTCATTTAGAAGTTCTATCTTCCCTTTTTCTAATAAATTTTGTTCAAGTTCAAAAGAATTATCAAAATGGTCTTCAATGGCCCTCTTCCCTTTCCCGGTAACGATGATAATATCCTCGATCCCGGATTCTACGGCCTCTTCCACTATGTACTGAATCGTAGGTTTATCAACGATAGGAAGCATTTCTTTTGGCATGGCCTTGGTAGCCGGCAGGAATCTAGTTCCAAGACCTGCGGCCGGAATGATCGCCTTTCGCACCTTCATGTATTGTCTCTCCTTTTATTAGATGTTATTATTATTCTCGTATTGTGGTATACAACAATACAATAATCTTCAACCCACATTACTAAAATTCGGCACCAAATGCTTCACAGCCTCACGAACAATCCCCTGTTCTTCGCAAACAATCTTTTCCAATCGTGCAATCTCTTTTGCAAGCTCACTGTGACTTATCTTCGATGGACTACCCACAAAGATCCGATCATGTGTGGTATTTCCAATACCCTCTTCATTCAGCAACAGTTCCTCGTATAACTTCTCTCCAGGTCGCATTCCAGTGAAATTAATTTCAATATCTACACCGGGTTCGAATCCTGATAATCGTATTAGGTCGGTTGCCAAATCAACAATTTTTACAGGATCTCCCATGTCTAGAATGAAAACTTCCCCTCCCTTAGCGAATGCTCCAGCCTGAATAACAAGTTGAACGGCTTCCGGGATTGTCATAAAATACCGCACCATCTCTGGGTGGGTTACGGTCACAGGTCCGCCTAATGCAATTTGTTCTTTGAAATGCGGTATTACACTACCCCGACTACCCAGTACATTACCAAAGCGTACGGCTACGAATTTGGTTTGACTGACTCGATCCAAGCTTTGGATGATCAGTTCAGCAATTCGTTTGGTAGCGCCCATCACACTTGTTGGATTGACTGCTTTATCTGTTGAGATAAGAACGAATCTCTCGGCTTTGAATTGATGCGCGCATTCTGCAACATTTCTGGTTCCGAATACGTTATTCTTTATAGCTTCCGCAGGATTACGCTCCATTAGAGGAACATGTTTATGTGCAGCTGCATGAAAAATGACCTTTGGCTGAAAATTTCGAAAAACATCTTCCATCCGTTCTTTGTCTTGGACATCTGCTATCACCGGTTCTATTTTCAAACTAGGAAACAATCTATGTATTTCTTTTTCTATACCATAGATACTGTTCTCACCATGACCCAGCAAGATTAACCTCCTTGGATTAAAAGGAGCAATTTGTCTGCATAGTTCGGAACCAATAGATCCGCCGGCACCTGTAACTAGCACGACTTTATCCTGAACATAATTGGCAACGCCCTCTAGATCGATGTTAATGGGGTCGCGCCCTAGCAAATCCTCGACTTGTACATCTCTAATTGCATTAATAGTCACTTTACCTTCAATTAAATCATTGATCCTCGGGATTATCTTCATTTTTGCTTTGGTATGCTTGCAAATATCGATAATCTCAGATATATCTATTTTGGATACAGATGGCATGGCAATAATAATCTCTTCAATTTCGTAATCTTCAGCGATTCTTATAATCTCATTTCGTGCTCCCAACACAGGAATCCCCATGACCAGATGCTTATACTTGGATGGGTCATCATCGATAAATGCGACGGGGTAAACTGGAGAATTCGGATTAAATTTCAACTCTTTGGCTATTAATATTCCACAATCACCGGCACCAATAATTAAGGCTTGCCGTTGGTTTGTTTTCTTCTTATAGTACTTATCTCTTACTACTCTCCATAGAAAGCGGCTCGCTCCAATGATAAGGATCATGTTCTCCACAACTCGAATATATATGGAGAAGGGAACCCTAGGCTCATGTAGCAAGCAAATGATGAGATAGGACAGTGTACATGTTGCTAATACTGCTTTGATTATCGAAATAACTTCGCCAATACTTGCATATTCCCAGACCCGCCTGTACATCTTGAAGTAGATCAAACTTGCTGCACCTACAATCATAGATACAGCTGCATACTCTAAGCATTGAGTCAAATATGTAGGCGGGATATGCCAATCAAACCTTAATAGATAGGCAATGAAAATGCTCAACCAAATCAGAAACATATCAAGTAGAACGAGTATGGTCTTTCTGCTGCCGAATCTCACCGGAATCCCCCACTAGCCGATCATGCTATTTACTTTCACCATAGTAATAGTAATAGTATGCATCTTTGTTTTTTCTATCTACATTGTTAAGAACAACTCCGAGTATTCTAGCTCGTACGTTATCAAGATTTTGTTTCGCTTTAAGTGCAATGTCTCTTTTCACTTTGTCCGAATCGACCACCAAAATGACGCCGTCTGAACGAGTAGCTATGATCTGAGAGTCTGTTACGGCAATAGCTGGTGGAGCATCGATAAGAATGATATCAAATTGTAGTTTTAGCTCATCTAAGATACTAACCATTCTTTTGGAAGCTAGAATTTCAGATGGATTTGGTGGAATGGGACCAGAACTTATAATACTAAGATTCGGAATGGAAGTTTCTTGCAGAACTTCTTGAATCGTTAATTGGTTCGTCAATAGGTTGGTAAGTCCCCAACGGTTCGAAACTTGCAACGTATGATGCATAGTTGGTTTTCTGAGATCTGCATCAATAACTAATACTTTCTTATCCGCTTGTGCATAAGCTACAGCAAGGTTGACAAGAGTGGTCGATTTCCCCTCTCCAGGTCCAGCCGAAGTAACCATAATCACTTTCAATTCCTCGTCAATTGATGAAAACTGGATGTTGGTTCTCAGTGTCCTATAAGCCTCGGAAATTGGAGATTTGGGATTTTGGTGGGTAATAATTGGTCTTTTATTGGTTGAGTTTGACATGTGATGGCTCCCCTACCCTTTGTTCTTTCGTTTGCTTACTATGATGTTGAAAATCTTCCGGTTTCATCTTCGTAATCATAGTTAAGGTTGGCAGTCCTAAATACTGCTGTACTTCTTCCTCTGTCTTTAATTTATCGTCCAAATATGCCACCAAGAAGGCTATTCCAAAAGAGACCATGAGAGATACAACAAAGCTAATCGCAACATTTAAACTTTTATTCGGCTTTACAGGAGTTGGTTTATCTATTTCTTTCGCTTCATTCAATAAAGAGATATTATCTACTTTCATAATCTTTGGGATTTCATTTTGAAAAACTTTGGATACAGCATTCACGATGTCCGCTGCTCTCTCATACGAAGGATCTTGAACAATAAGGGTCATCACTTGTGTATTGTTAACCGAGCTGACTTTTACCTTCTGTACTAACTGCTCGGCATTTATATTCAAATCCGGGAAATCCACAACTACTTTATCCATAATTCTTGGAGTTTTAATAATTTCCTTATAGGTGTCAATTAATCTGATATTCAAATTAACTGTATTCAAATCAACTTGTGAAGCTCCTACTTGATCGTTCGATTTAATAACAATCAGCTTCGTGGAAGCTTCATAGATCGGTTGTAAAAACAAGTAACTAACAACAGCTGTTGATACCGTTGCAAGTAAAACAATTGTTACTATCATCCACACCCTTTTACGTAAAATTTTTAAGTAATCTTTTAATTCCAATTCCATTACATTCCCTCCGTATCCATGCTGTAGAGTATCGTTGTATGCTGTACATATTCGATTTAGAAATTATAAGGAATCCCCCCCTTATTAAGAGAGGAGGATTCCTCCTAGATAATAAATATTCTTATTTATTCAACAAACGATAAATGACTACAGCAGCTTGAGCGCGAGTGGAGTTGGCATTGGGATTAAATACACTACCTTCTTCTCCAACAACGATACCTTGGCTTGCAGCAAGAGCAACGCCATCTTTCAATGAAGCGTTAATAGTATCCGCATCTTTGAATCCTTTAAGAACTTCATCAACCTTCGCTGGGCTTAAAGTTACGCCTTTAAGCGACAAGGCTCTGGCCGACATAACAGCCATTTCTGAACGAGTAATCTGTCCATTCGGATCAAATTTACCAGCTTCTTTACCATTTACAATTCCGTTCTTAACAGCAGAAGCGACATACACTTTGTACCAATCGGAATCATTCACATCATCGAAGCTTTCAGAAGCACTAGCGTTTTCCAAATTAAACGTCTTGACAATCAATTTAGCAAACTCAGCACGTGTTACAAAACCATTAGGTTCGAATACTTTATCAGCTCGACCTTCTAAAATCCCTTTAGCTGCTGCTACTTGAATTTGTCTGCCAGCCCATGCTTTCACAGGGGTAGTATCATCAAAGTAAACATTGTTTTGTACAACTGTGTAGGTGGAGAAGGAATTACGAACGCCATTCAGAACGCCATTGCTGAATTTACCACCGTAGAACTCCAATTTGCCATCAACGATTTTCGCAAGTGAAAGTAATTCGGTATCGAATTGATTGCCATTAGGAACTGGAATAGTTACTTCAACAGGTGTATTGAAGCTTCCTACTTTAGATCCGCCTGATGTAAATTCAAATTCGTACACACCGGATGCTACAGGCAGCTGCGTCACACTCGTTGCAACGGTTTTATCTTGATTAGTCACTTTTAGCGTAGTATCTGCACTGAACTCAGATGGACTAACACCTAATGTAAGACCATTCAGTCCAACCGCAATTTTATCGACACCACCTGCTACTGCTGCAGCAAGTAAGTCTTTAGCAAAAGGAATTTCCGTTGTTTTGGCGCTAATTGTTCCAAAATTGAGTGTAAGTACAACTTTCTCTGCTTTCGCATCAGGATTCAACGCTTTTAGTTTATCGTTAAGCGCTTTGGCTTGTGCTACAATGTCTTTCACTTTGCTTACAAGTCCAGCTACATCAAGCTTTGGCTTAGCTACACCGTTCTCAACGACAACTAAGGATGCAAGATCCAATGTGGATAATTTTGCAATAGCTGCATTGACTTTCTCTTGAGCTGCTTTGAAGATTTCTTGTTTCTTCTCAGGTGAAGCACCTGTGATATCTTTGAAGAGGTCTGTTAACTCAGAGATTGCTTTATCAGATTCACTTTGAACAGGACCTCCACCACCGCCGCCGCCTGCAGGAGGAGGAGTAGAACTTGCTTCTTTAGCTAGTGAAATTGCATCTGGTGAGATGTAGAGTAGAATACCGAATTTGGTATCACGAGCTTGGATGACACCACTTCCGGAGTCTGCGCCATCAAGCACCAAAACACCGTTATCGAATTTAACATTTGATGCTGTATGTAAGCTCCATTTTATAAAATCGTTAACAGAAATTGTTAATATCTCCAGATCAGGTGTAGCCGTTGTAGAAGTCTTTTTACCAGCATAGACGATTTCGTCTTTAAGCAAGTATCTTACAGAAGCAGATTCAAGTGCAGTTCTAGCATCTTTTGCTTTTATTGTAGGGGCTTTGCCTTCAATGAATTCAGCAACTTTGTTCTGTACTGTGTCTAGATCGCTTAAAGTAATACCATAGTAGTTCAAAAGTTTACTAATTAGTAAAGTATTTGGTGCCACAATAGCATCATTAACAATGCTGCTTACCGCATCTTTGATAACTTGTGAATTCACTGCACTACCTTTAAGGGCTAATGCTAATGTTCCAATAAGCGAAGCTTTATTATCAACTAAAGCTTGAAGTGCAGCATTCTGGAATGCGACTACGTCGCCTTTATCCAAACCGCCAGCTTGATTAATTCCTTTAAGATTTGCTGAAAGGAATAAATCATTAATAACTGCACGGTATTCTTCATCATTAATTAGTTGGTCAATCTCAGCACTTGTTCCGCTATAGAAAACGTCTAATGCCATAACCAGTTTAAATGCGTTGTCCACATTAAGAACTGATGGGGATGAAAGACCTGGAGCAGAAGCATTTCTTTTAATTTCAATCTTATCCCATATTTGTTTAATCATTTCATACTTTTCATCATGAGTTGCTGTTAAATCATTTTTCACAAAGTCTCTTACAGCAGCAACATTCGCAGCTCCTGCTGTATCTCTAGCAAGTTCAGCCTTCAATGCATTCAATTGATCGAAAGCAGTAGAAGCAGATGCTACACCAGCAGTAATACCCAGTTTGCTAGCGAGTCCCTTCTCGCTTAACGGAAGTCCTGCAATGGATGCAAACAGCATGCTTGCTGCTAGCGTTGTTACGGTTAATTTTTTCTTCATGGTCATGCTAACTTTCACCTCATTAAAATTAGTTTATTTATTTTGATTTCCAAAACTGAAACCACTTGGATTTCGCCCAAACAGGTTGATAAATCTCGATTGGTTGGTCATGGATGACCCTGTTGGCATTATTTTGGAAGGTGTTCACGATGTCTGTTCCTAGCTTTTCTTGCAACATTTCATAGGCTTCTCCAAGAGCAAATGCTCGACTTGTTGAATTATGAGCATCTGAAGCAACGAAGTGAGCTAAGTGATTCCTGCATAAATCTAATGAAAGTTGTTGAATTGATCTTCCAAAATCACCTATGAGAGAATGGGCGGTTATCTGAGATAAAGCACCCAACTGGACTAATTCTACAAGCCTATTGGGGTTATCAACGAGCTCCCTATTGCGCTCTGGATGAGCAATTATTGGTACCCTATTTAATAAATGTAATTCATGTACTAGGTCTTCAGCGCCTAATGGAACTCGATCTGACGGGAATTCTAGTAATATATAGCGAGAATCATCCAAAGTGGAAGATTTCTTAGCTTCAATATCCTCTATTAAACTTCTATACACGCGAATTTCTTGTCCTACATGAATGCGAAGAGGAATATCCCTGTGATCTAGTTCTTCTTGAAACGTTTTAACTTGCTGTTCTACGAACTCCCTTTCATTAGAGAATCTACCATTCTCATGATGAGGAGTCGCTATTACGGTATGTATGCCCTGTCTTACAGCTTGTCTTGCCATATCGATGGATTGTTCTAAATCCGAAGCTCCGTCATCAATCCCTGGTAGTATATGACTATGAATATCAATCATTAGAAACCCCAATTCTAATACTAATTACCTATAAAAGAGTGACACCAAACAACACAATATGGCATTATTTGCATCATTGCTTAGTGGAATTGTAGCATATATGCTACATAATTCCTATACCTTACATACCGAAAATATTGACTGTTGTTCAATTGTCCGCGATTTCCTTGACGGTAATGTGAACATAGTATTATCAGACTTTTCCTGTAAATTTCGTGTAAAATCAGATCTTTATGAAGTATGAATGTTTCAATTCGATTTTCTAAATTAATTCGACACAGATCATTTGTTATCGACATGTATCTACAAAATAATTAGTCTTTAATATTATCAGAAAATTCAAATATAAATGAAATAGAACTTAACTACTAAGTTCATCTTTTCACTCAAAAAATAAGCCCCCAATCTTAGTGAGTGCACCCCTTATAATAAACATTAGAAAAAGACCCTGATATTCCCAATGGGATGTATTTTTACCAAGACAGGTAGAGGCGATTTCTATTCATACATAAAACGAAACCATACTGACAAACACAAACCGATGATAGAGCTCATTCAAAACGTCTATGAACAGTCATCCACAGAGTAAATTAAAAAAAGACGCCGGTGCAGTACCGACGCCAGTTTGCTGCCTAGTAAGGCTGATTCGCATTCCATAAGTATGGGGCCACTACCCAAGGTAGCAAATTGTTCAGTCCGCCAAATCCAACGAGGAGAGACTTTGGTCTACGACCAAAGATCCCTATATTAGGTTTTATCACCAATTAGTAAGCGTGTTTCGGGGTAACCGAAACTTATACTTACTAATGTGGTAACAAAATACCGAGAAACTTTCTGATAAGAAAGCATCTCGGTTCCATCTCGGTTCTTAAACCTTATCATGTTGAGATTATGCCCTCTAAATACCTGGATAACCCGGGGAATATGGTGGGTATGGATAAGCCTGGTATGGATATGGATATGGACATTGACATAGATAATCCTGGTATGGATATGGACATGGACATGTTGGATATGGATATGGATATGGATATGGATAGTAAGGCTGTGTCGCATTCAATAAATAAGGGGCTACTACCAAAGGCAGGAGATTGTTCACTCCACCATGCCCTGGGAAGCCATGATGACCAGGACCACCAGGACCAGGACCGCCATGACCAGGACCGCCATGACCAGGACCGCCATGACCAGGACCGCCATGTCCGGGACCGCCATGTCCAGGACCACCATGTCCGGGGCCACCATGGCCTGGACCGCCTCCGTGCCCACCTTGTGGTGGCCGTAATTCTTGCTCTTCAGGTTTCGTCATTTTCTGGATCACTCACATTCTTATATAGTTAACCGCCTACAATACTGTATGTGTGCGATTGCCTAGTTGGTGACCACTTCTCCAAAAATTGGGCGGTTACTTTCTTATGCTTTGTAACAATCATATTACTTCCGATCTTTCCAGATATCGCAGAGTCCGACGAAAAAAACAACAATTGTCGTGATCACAATAAACCGAATATCCCAAGCGTTCGGAAAATCATTCACCTTAGTACCTGAAGCACGGAGAACAAGAACAAATAAGAGCAGGACTAAATCAAAAAACATACAGTAGGCCATGCGAGCCGAAAGCTTATGAAGTGGTAGTTTGTCCACCATTTTGCCGAATCCAAAGACGTCTGACCATCTTCCGGGCTCGTTGGATTTTTTCTGGGGGGGAATTGTCTTCTTGTCGATCAGAGGTCGGCTTTTGCTCGTTTTGCATCTTTCTTGCCAGCACCTTGCCTCGACTCATGGACATCCAGCCACATCAGAATGGCTCCGCCGAAGCTAAATCCCGCTATACATATTCCCCCCAAAGGAGATAATAACCCCACCTCCCAAGTCATCACGAAAGCTAGAAAACTCACTAATAGTAAAAGAAATGCACCTGTCTTTTTCATTGAGTTGCCTATCATAATCTCTTGCACCTCCCTCGTTGTAAGATCTTATAGTATATGAGAGATTGATAGATTCGGTGATAGACAGTAGACGATGACCTTTACAAATGAAAAAAAGGACCTAAGGGGTCGTCACCGCCTCAAGTCCGTTTTACTTCCACTATTAAGTTTTATCTGTTCAGCAAACTCCCTACATAACGCAGCAGCTCATTGGCACATACAGGGCAATATCCGTGCTCATCAATCAATTGTTTTGTCACATCATTAATTTTCTTCAACTGCTTCTCATCCGGTGTCTTCGTGGAAGTCGTTATTTTCACGATATCTTTCAAATCAGCGAAGAGCTTCTTCTCAATCGCTTCACGCAGCCGCTCGTGGCTGCTGTAATCGAATTTCCGACCTTTACGGGAATAGGAGGAAATGCGGATCAGTATTTCTTCTCGGAATGCTTTCTTGGCATTTTCAGAAATGCCGATTTGCTCTTCAATGGAGCGCATCAGGCGCTCATCCGGATCCATTTCCTCACCGGTAAGCGGATCCTTGATTTTCCCCCAATTACAATAAGCCTCAATATTATCGAGATAGTTATCGAAAATGGTTCTGGCTGATTCTTCGAAGGAGTAAACGAACGCTTTCTGCACTTCTTTCTTGGCAATATCGTCGTATTCCTTGCGCGCCACGGAAATGAAATTGAGGAACCGCTCACGCTCATCCTTCGTAATCGACGGATGCTGATCCAACCCATCTTTCAGGGCACGCAGGACATCTAGTGCGTTAATGCACTGAAGATCTTGGCGAATCAATGCACTTGAAATTCGGTTGATGACATAACGCGGATCGATGCCGCTCATACCTTCTTCTTGGTATTCATTTTGCATTTCTTTGAGGTCCGCTTCTTTGTAACCTTCCACAACTTCACCATCATACATACGCATTTTCTTGACTAAATCCATCCCTTGCTTCTTCGTTTCCTTCAAGCGGGTAAGAATGGAGAAAATCGCAGCAACTCTGAGCGCGTGCGGAGCAATATGAATGTGAGACATATCACTCTGTCCGATGAGCTTGTAGTAAATTTTTTCTTCATCCGATACCCGAAGGTTATACGGAATTGGCATAACAATCATCCGCGATTGCAAAGCCTCATTTTTCTTGTTCGCAATAAAAGATTTATACTCGGTTTCATTCGTATGCGCAATGATCAGCTCATCGGCGCTAATGAGAGCGAACCGTCCTGCCTTAAAGTTACCCTCTTGTGTGAGAGATAGTAAGTTCCAGAGGAATTTCTCGTCGCATTTCAGCATTTCCTGAAACTCCATAATACCCCGATTTGCCTTATTCAGCTCCCCGTCGAACCGGTATGCACGCGGATCAGATTCGGAACCAAACTCCGTGATGGTAGAGAAGTCTATACTTCCCGTCAAATCGGCAATATCCTGTGATTTCGGATCGGATGGACTGAACGTACCGATACCTACACGCGCTTCTTCTGAAAC
The DNA here is from genome assembly GCF_013141785.1 of Paenibacillus germinis. Classification (NCBI taxonomy): domain Bacteria; kingdom Bacillati; phylum Bacillota; class Bacilli; order Caryophanales; family Paenibacillaceae; genus Paenibacillus; species Paenibacillus germinis. Next base: position 123,087 of record NZ_WHOC01000137.1, on the reverse strand, counting down.
GAACACACGCTCAACATGAACATCTTCAATACAGCCGTTGTACTCGGTCTTTAAACGCATTTGGCAGGAAGGACATAAACTGCCTTCAATCTTTACGCCCAGCTCTCGTTCGATCTCGGGACGCAGCTCCATAGGAATCAAATGAAGTGGTTCCTCGTGCATCGGACACCCTTTAATCGCATAGACAGCCCCTAAGTCAGTTCTAGCAAATTGCTCCAGCCCTCTTTTAAGCATAGTCACAATGGTTGATTTACCACCGCTTACAGGACCCATCAGCAGTAATATCCGCTTACGAACATCCAATCGACGGGCAGCGGAATGGAAATATTCTTCCACTAGCTTCTCAATGGCTCGATCCAGGCCGAAAATCTCTTTGTTGAAGAATTTGTAGGATTTGTGCCCGACTTGGTCATTGATTCCTTGCGAAGCAATCATATCATAGACCCTTGAATGCGCTGTTCTCGCGAGTCCAGGATTTTTGCGAAGCAATTCTATGTACTCCGCGAACGTACCGGTCCAGCTCAATGAATCCTTCTCCGTACGATGCTCCGAAATTCTTTTGAATATGTCCATGGGTACCTCCTTTCACTGCTGCCTTTCTTATCTAGGTCAGCTCGTGATGGTGAATTGTGTACTACAATCCTATGCACTCATGGAGGATAACTTGCCCGAAATTTTTTAACTCTAATGGATTTCTCACTTTACTATTTTGGTTAACGTAATGGATTAGCAGTTGCGAATTCAACTATCAAAGGAATGTAAATAACTGGAATTGAATGCCCGTCCATACAAGTCTCAACGATTATTTTCTATAAAGTTCATACGTTCTGCCAGCTTCAACACGAAACTCTACAACTGACTGATTCCCGCCCAAGGCGATATCTTCTCCCCCGCAGCGGACCAGAACTGCTTGACGTGTACGTACTCTACATAAACCAGCCTTCGCTGCGCTGATAATCGCTTCCGATAGTATTCCACCGGACCATTTGAGGTTAACAACGTATCCGCCGCGACCCCTAAGTCCTCTCACTTCTCCCTCAGACCACAAAGACGGCAGCGCAGGAAGTAAGTTCAGCTCATCAGCATGGGATTGCAGCAGCATCTCAACAATGCCCGCCGTGGCACCGAAATTTCCGTCAATTTGAAAAGGAGGATGCGCATCAAAAAGATTGGGATACGTTGATTTCCGCAGCATGTGGCTCAAATGCGCATACGATTGTTCGCCATCTTCCAGTCTTGCGTACATATTGACGATCCACGCACTGCTCCAACCCGTATGCCCTCCTCCGTTTTCCAATCTGCGCTGCAGTGTTGCCGCAGCTGCCTTGGCTAATTCCGGCGTGCGATGCAGATTAATTTGGGTTCCCGGATGCAGCGCAAACAACTGTGAAATATGCCGATGACCTGGATCATCTTCCTCATAGTCCTTCAACCACTCCATGATTTGTCCGTGTTTGCCAATCTGCGGCTTAGGCAGCCGCTCCAGCAGCGCGGAGAGCCGCTCATGAAGCTCACTATCGACCTGCAGCAGGAGGCTGCTCCGTTTACATGCCTCGAACAGCTCACGGATGATCTGCGTATCCATAGAAGGTCCCATGGTCAGTGCCCCTCTGGTTCCATCCGCCAATACATATACGTTTTCTGGAGAGACAGAGGGTCCCGTCACAAGCTGTCCATCTGGTGATTCCACCAAATAATCAACGAAAAAAGCCGCGGCATCCTTCAAGATCGGGTACGCCCTATGCCGCAAAAATTCCATATCCTCGGTAAAAACAAAATGTTCCCATACGTGCAGGCTTAGCCATGCAGCTCCCATCGGCCATATCACACATGTCGGAAACAACCCTTCAGGCCGTGTCTCTCCCCATAAGTTCGTGTTGTGATGAGCGACAAAGCCCGAGCAGCCATACAGCTCCCGCGCTGTTTGTCGGCCGCTGACCTGCATCCTTTCGATATGGTCGAACAGCGGTTCATGGCATTCCGATAATCCGCAAACCTCAGCTGGCCAATAATTCATTTGTGTATTGATATTAATCGTATACTTGGACTCCCATGGGGGTGTGAAGCTTTCATTCCAAATGCCTTGAAGATTCGCGGGCAGACATCCTGGGCGGGAGCTGGCGATCAATAAATAACGTCCGTAATGAAAGTAGAGCTCCGCCAAACCGCTATCCTCAGTCGATTGATCCCCTTGTAAAAGCTTCAACCGCTCATCCGTTGGCAAATCATCAAAAGGATCGTTTTCCGTCAAAGACAAACTCACCCGATTATACAATTCCTGATAATCTTCGATATGCCGGTGTTCGATCTCGTCAGCATTGAACCGATCGGCGCCCTCAATTTGAAGCTTGCATGCTGCTAATGGATCTAGCTCTCGAAATGTGCTGGCTGCGGCTAGTACTAATGTCACAGAGCTAGCCCCTTCCACAGACAGGAAGTCGCCAATCACGGACACATGACCATCCTGGGACTTTGCTCTCAACACGCAGGCATATTCGACACCATGCTTCCCACATTCTCCGCTCATCCAGATACTACCCTCCGACAATGCGCCGGTTTCCCCCTCAAACGGTCTACGGTTCAGATTCGCAGAGAAATTAAGCTTGCCTGGCTGATCACACTCCAATCGAATCATCATCACTTGATCAGGGTTGCTGGCAAACATCGTACGACGATAAGTGACTCCGCCCACCCTATAGGTTGTACGAACGATGGCTTGCTTCAAATCCAATTCTCGGCGATAATCTTCAACTTCGCCTTTCTGATCATGAAAATAAAGCCTTAGGTCTCCCAAAGGCTGATAAGGGTTGTAATATTTAGGTGAGGAAAAGAGCGCCATTCGCGTTAATCGCGTGGCCTCCTCGACGTTTCCGGTGAAAAGCAGCTCTCGGATTTCTTCTAAATATCGAGAACCATCGGGATTGATTCCATCTTTGGGACCTCCGTACCAGATGGAATCTTCATTTAATTGAATTCTTTCCTCTTGCACTTGCCCGAAAATCATCCCGCCTAGTCGACCGTTACCGATCGGAAGCGCTTCTACCCACATCTTAGCAGGCTGAAAGTACCACAATTTCTCGCGATTGTTCAAGTTTATGCCCCCTATATAAGATTTGGTTTATCATCATGTTTAGGCGATGCAGGCATCACCATAATCATTTTAGTTCCCTGCTCAGCCATACTTTCAATCCTCAGTCCATAATTCTCCCCATACACCATTTGAATTCGGCGATGGACATTCAGCACACCAATACCGCCTTTTTTACCCGCTTCATCTATTTCAGCATCTGCCAGTCTGTTTGTGCTCAACTTCTCTTGGAGCTGCGTAAGTTTTGTCTCCGATATTCCTGAACCATTATCCTCTACACTGATCCAGAAGATTCCGTCCTCTACCCCTCCGTCGATTCGGATGAAATGATAATCTTCCAATCCTTCCGGAAATGCATGCTGGAACACATTTTCGACCAGAGGCTGAAGAGTCAGCCGTACCATGACATGAAGCAAATATTCGGGCTTAATCGCAACATCAATCTCGAACTCCCGGCCAATTCTATGCCTCAGTACGACCAGATAATACAGAACGTGCTTCAACTCGTTCGCAACCGTAATTTCTTCCAGATTGGTTTGAACCGAGTAGCGCAGCATATAAGCCAGTGCCTTAACGATTTCGGATATCTCCTCTGAATCCTGGATTGTGGCATAGCAGATAATTGTCTCCAGTGTGTTGTACATAAAATGAGGATTGATTTGCAGCTGAAGAGATTGAAACTCAGCCTTCTGCCGCTCCATCCGAATTTCTGAATTGCTTAATTCGACCTGAACCACACGATCAACCGCTTCAGACAGCCGATTGACCATCACGTTATAGCGTACCATGAGTTCGACAATTTCGTCCCTGTGAGAGGGGAGTGGAATCGTGGCCCAATTCCCCTTTTCCGTCTCTCTCATCCCGGATTTAAGTACTTGAATCGGCTTCGTAATCGACCTACCGAATCTATAAGCAAGTAAGATTGCTAATACTAGTGTAAATAGTCCGACTACAAGCGTTGTCGAACGGATGTTAGCCACCGGTTTACGAAGTTCATGAAGCGGCATGGAAACAACAAGCTGCCAACCCGAATAATCGGATTTGCGGCTTAGATACATGCGCTGATCTCCCTCACTGCTATCGACGAAGGAAGAAATCCCAGCCGTTTGCAGCTTCTCCACGAACTCTTCCGGAACATCTGAACCGACTTTTTTTCCATCCGGATGATAGATATAACGACCTTTTTCATCCATGATAAACAGGTACCCGTATTTACCTAAATCAATCCCTTTCCATAGGGCAGACAAATCAGCGGATCTCATCTCAATGGCGAGCAAGCCACTCAATTCAGGCGAGGTGAAGCCTCGAATACGACGGACTAGCGTGAGCATTTGATTCTCTTGACCTTCAATAATGGTGTGGTTCAAAATACTTAATTTTCCGTCAGGCGTTGTATTGGCGAGAAAATATTCCCGCTGCTTCCGTTTATCCTCCACATTGAAGGATTGCTCGTTCACACCATTATAGTAATAGACCGCATTCAGCTTATCGCTGAGCAAATAAACTGAAGCTAATTTAGGGTTGCGAATAAATAGCGGATCGACACTCGTTTCGAGAATCATTTTCCGATAGGTATAAAAGTCATATTCCTCCCGATTGGCCTTCAGATCAATAAACTCCATAACCTGTCTGTTCGTCAAAATAGAGACAATGGAGCGCTCATAGTCTTTCAAATACAGATCTGTATGATGAACCGCGTTTCCGACGATTTGATTCATTTGATTCTCAACCATTTCCGCTAACTCTTCGGAAGAAGTCATATAGGAGAAAATACCTACACTGCTGAGAGAAAGAATAATGACAATCAGAAAATAGATGAATAGCTTTTTCGTTAAACCTCTAATTTTCATTTGATACCGAGCCCTGCGCGATATTCAGAAGGCGAAACGCCAACAATTTTTTTGAAGGTTTTCGTAAAATGGGGGTAATCGTCATACCCGACATCGGCGGCTACATCCACGATTCGGACATAAGGGATAGCCAGCATTTCCTTCGCCTTCGTCATCCTTTTTTTGATCCGATACTGAACAAAGGTCTCATGCGTTACTTTTTTAAAAAGCGAACTGAAATAGGTTGGTGTCAATCCAACCATCGCAGCAACTTGATCCAGCGAAATGTCCTCTGACAATCGGCTGTCGATAAAGCCTTTGGCCTCTTCCATTGGATCTTTGAAGCTGCCGCTTCGAACGTCTTGAAGTCCTTTCGCCATTTGAAACAAACCTTTCTCAAACGTTTCGAGGGCTTCCTTCACACTATCCGCCTGCAAGTGAGCTTGCACGGAAGAAGGGGAATAATTGCGGCCTTGAAAGCGTTTGACAAGAAGCGCATTACAATCGTCCAATAGCTCCTTAAGCTCGCCCAACGATAAATTGGCAGATAGGCAGTATTCACGCCACCGGCTGATTAAGCTGCTTAGTTCCTCCATTTGCAAGGCCCATATTTGTTGTTCCATTTGATCGATCCACTCGATATAACGGGAAGGCGGCATATAGCTGCGTGATGGCTTTTTGATCAATTGATCCAGCATACCATGCACATCCGATTTGGTAACCGGTTTCAGCATATAGTGCCGCACACCATAATTCATGCTTTTTTGGGCATATTCAAAGTCACTATAACCGGATATCACAACGGTTTTAATTTGAGGGAATTCCTCATGAATGATTCTGCAGAGCTCCAATCCGTCCATTTTGGGCATGCGAACATCCGTCAACACAAGATCAGGTTCGCAGGCGCGAATCCGCTCTAAAGCAGCCACGCCATTCTCTGCCGTCTGTATTTTCGTGAAAGAAGGTGCGTACATTTCCGCCATCTTAACCATTCCTCTGCGAATGACAGGTTCATCGTCTACAATCAGTACATGCATGTCCAGACCTCCCCTATGTTTCTCAGAATCGCTATCCAATTATGATAACTCACGGAAATTGGTTCTACAACGGAAGGAATCACAAACGAGTTTGTGCGAAACGCCACGTGACAGAACTGAAGGATGTCGGTTCCCCGTCTGTCCCTATGAGTTCCCCGGAGTACACGCCAGCTGCATTTTGCGTAACTGCCGCCTTCCAACGTCCGAACTTACCTTGTTCATAATCGAACGATTCCCCGTCATCATCGTACAGATTTCCTTCACCCATTCCATCACCGAAATGAACCAGTTCAAGTGGAACACGCGTGTCTAAGGGTGGAACATGCGATAGCGCAGGCATCATCGGAATGATAGACCCGCTTCTTACAAATACCGGAATTCGTTCCAAGCCTGCTTGAACGCGAATGATACATCCACCGGTATAACGTTCCCCTGTCTCTAATCCATACCAAATTCCGGATGGTAGTAGGACTTCCCGCTCAGACTCTCCTTCAACCAGCGGAGCTACTAACAATGCTTCGCCGAACATGTATTGGTCATCCCATTCTCTTACTTTTTTCTTGCCGTAAGCAGCATCTGTCGTATTCAAGGTTTGCTCAGCTGCTTCGGCATACATCGCCTCGGCTTCTGCGATTTCTGATGCGGACATCACGAAAGGCATTGCGCGGAAAGGAGGAATACCATGCTCTCGGTAGGTTGCAAAAGCTGTATACAAATATGGCAGCAATCTCATCCGCAGCTTGATATAATGGCGGACAGTTCCTTCCACTTCTGGGAAAGACCAAGGCTTCGTACCATCCCCCCATGCATTCAGCATCGCGAGTGGCGAGAAACATACCGTTTGCATCCGCCGTACCCAGTCTTCGGCATTTCGGGCTCTGCGAACCTCCGGTGTCCACAGCAGCCCGCTGAAGGAGGAGTTGCATATACCGCGAATAAATTGTTTATGATCATAGAGATCCGAATATAGGACATAAGGCATCGTTGAGGCTGCGGCATTCGAAGCTCTAACAAGTCCGTACGTTCTCCGATTTTTGCTGCGGAACAGTTCAGCCGTCATTTTTTGGAACATCAACCCGTACATCTGTCTCATCTGCTCGCCATCCAGACCGGATGGAAACTGAGCATGTCCTGGAAACATCCAGGAATTGTTGGTCAAGTCACTTCCATCACATTCATCCAGCTTGTAACCGGATACTCCGATATTCACATGCTGCTCTTCATGCTGCTTCTTATAAAGCTCCACAGCTGCTGGCATCGAATAATCCGGCGCAAGCCCGCCCCATACCGAATGACTCCCCGAAAGCGGCTTCAATTCCTCGTACAGCTCACTCTTAGGCGATACGAAGGGATGCTCCCACAGGTTCACCCGAAAGCCGCTTTGGTCCAAAGCTTTCACGAATTTTTCGGGCTCAGGGAATCGGCTTTTCTCCCATTCGTAACTGACTGGGTAGCTTTGGCTGTGCCAACCGGGTTCGAGCCCGATCACATCACAGGGAATATCGTGCTGACGGAATTGCTCCGCTTCTTCAAGCACTTGCTGATCCGTATACAGCGTCGGAACACGGTGCCAGAAGCCAAGACCCCACTTCGGAGGCAGTGTGCCACCCCCGCAAAATAAATTATACCTAGCCACCACATCCGAAAGGGAGGGGCCGCCAAACAAATACACGTCTGCACCTTCGAAAGGAATCCGGATTTCCACTCGTGATGCGACTAGTGTTGCCTTCCATCCCTTATCGGTGTTGCGATCACGAATATCCTCGCTTTGCGTCTCCTCCTGCCTCATGGTTGACCCGCAGTACAGAGTAACGATCCGTGAAGTATCCACCAAAACGCCATACCCGAGATCACTTACGTAAAAGGGGACAGGAGCATGAGTCTCGCCCGTATCCTGCTTGGGATCGCTGTTCACACGTAAATAACGGTTTCTTCCCCGTTGATTCATTCTTAATAACTGAAGACCTGTCCCGTAAAGCTTTTCAGTTCGATCAAGCGGAATAGACAGAATGAGACAGCCATTTGCTTCCTCGAGCTGAATACTTTCCCAGGCAAAAGGCGGCTGTACCTGCGGCATTTGCTGCAGGGCCACGGTTTTCGGCGAAACGCCCATCAATGAGAGCGGTGTAATTCCTTGCGGTTCTCCAATCGTAAGGCGCCATACGCCTGGCGCCGATTGTTGCCAATTCGTTATTTGCATGCTAGTTTCCCCATTCATCATAGAGTTGGAACCTCAATGGCCTTCATCTGACCAGATTCGCTCGCCAGCTTCGTGTAATGAACTAGTGCTTGGGTTTTCAGATAGTCCCTTCCGCTTGTTTCCGCTTCGCGCCGCTCCCGAAGGGATGCCAAAAATTCAGCCAGTGTGTCCGTTTCATCTACACCGCTTATATCATCGACGAGTAAGACCTCTCCGTCCCGAATTAGGCGGATTTCCTTATCGATGACTTCCATAGCCCCTCTGGTTCCTTCAATTCTCCAATTGCCGCTCCACGGTGTTTCTGTTCCTCTTGCAGCGATAGAGGCATTGTAGGCAGCTGTGATTCCATTATCCATTTCAAGGAAGGCATAAGCATTGATAATAGCCCCATCTTCTTCCCAGGCGCCAATTGGATTGTACAGTTTGGCCTGCACCGATTTCCCCTCTCTTCCAGTTAAATAACGGAGCATATCCAAGTGATGTACACCAATGTCATCCAGGATACTAACGGTATATCTCCGCTGCACATGGTGGTACCTGTAGAACTGTATATCCAGCGTGGAAAGAGTGCCGATTGCACCCTCGTCTATTAGCTGTTTCATTTTACGAATATAAGGCATCCTGCGGTAATTTTCTGCGATCATAAAAGGAATGTGTTCCCGAGCAGCTCGAGCCACGACCTCAATGGACTCCTCATAATCAAAGGAAATCGGTTTTTCACACAAAACAGCCAGCTTACGGTCAAATGCCGCATGATTCACAGCAGTGTGCATCATCGGTGATGTCACATTGACAAGAAAATCCGCCTGTTCGTTTTGCAAAGCTTCTTCTAATGACGTGTAGAAAGGGAACGGATCATCCTTCATCTTCTCTTTCATGGCCATATCAACCTCAACGACGGCTGCTAATAAACCTTGATCTCTTAGACGTTTATACCAACTGAACCCAGCAGATCCCAAACCAACCAGTATAGCTTTCATATGTAAACTACCTCCCTAAGGCTTCAATGGAATAACCATATTCCAAGTGTTCGCTGCGTTGCGAAATCCCCCGGATCCATCGGCAACTGCAGCGAACAGATGCGTCGGTTTCCCATCATGAAATAACAGAAATGGCCGTTCAAGATTGCCCATCGTTTGCTCCGTTCCATCGTCCCAAAGAACCGTACGTGAATAAGCCTTTGGCGTCTCAGATAATTGCCATTTCAGCCCATCCTGAGAAACAGCATGAATGCCTCCATGCCTTTCCCCGCAAAGTGTTCCTTCCATATCCTTGGCTAACAGCTCATACCCTTTCGCCGTCTTCCAGATGAAAGGATCCTCGATATGAAATTGATCCGGCGGAAAAATAGGCTCCTCTGTTAATACGCGATAAGGTCCTTGATAGCTATCTGCTGCGGCCGCCCCAATCGTCATCTTCCCATGAAGATTACCTTCATATTGACGGGCTTTGTAGACAAGCAGCACAGAACCGTCTTCCTGTAAGCAAGGTGCCGGATTGGAGGTCAAGTAGCTATCGAACCGGTTTGGGCGCACAGGGAGTATCGGGCTCTCGCTTCTTTCCCAAGGCCCAAAAACACTGTTCGCCATAGCGAGACCCACTCGTTTATTGGAACGTGCTACGATGCATCGCGGGTCCTCCAACCCGAATCCATCACCGGCGACCACATCAGGCAGCGGGTGCGTAGAACCCATATAGTAGAGAAGATACTTATCTCCGAATTTGGTGATATGTGGATTATGCGTGCTGCGTCCGTCCCAATACTGGGCTCCTCTGGCAGGCAGAACGACCTCTTGAAAGGTATACGGTCCCTCCGGGGTATCCGAAACCGCTCGCACTATTTCTGAAGCAACAAGCCAACCAGGATGCATAGGCAGCGATTTGGGCCAACGAGAAGCAAACATATGATAGCGTTCATCCTCTCCCCGAATAACCGAACCGCACCATACCCAATAACCTTCCATTCGAAACCCGCCTTCGCGAGGCGCGGGCAGCATACGTTCTGCGATACTTTCCATTCAGACACTCACCTCTCCATCGATTTGTTGCCTTCATTATAGGTATTATTTCGCTCTAACAATAAGGATAAAATTAAGATGAATATGTATTTTTTTACGATTTTTTCATAGGGAAAGACATCCCACCGCAGAATACTCTGCGTGAAGGATGCCTTTTTCAAATTGCAGCTTATTTAATATCGATCATAATTGCGCCTTGCTTCTTATTCCAACGATCAGTCGCTTCTTTGATAATTTCATTTCCGCCTTTGGCTTTATACTCTTCGATCACCTTCGGCCAATCGGTGATTGGCTCTTTGCCGTAAATCATTTTGATCATGTGATCGATAATGATTTTCGGACCTACGTCAGGCTGAGGAGCTGCAAGATCCGGGAACTTAGCGAAGCTGCTCAAATCCGGATAAAATCCGATACCTGCCAACCCTTCCTTCGATAGAACCTCATCGAATGCTTTCAAGGTCGCTTTTCCATCTTCGTTCAGAAGAAGTCTCGGTTTATTGTATGTGGAGTCATGCACCGCCCACATCGTTCCGCTGCGGAACCCTTCTTCATCTGTTTCTTCCTTCGTCGTCGGGAATTTATAAGTAATTTTGCCGCTGCTGTCCTTGGTGTAGGTATCGCCTTCAATTCCGAAGGTGAAGAAGGTTTCAGCTTCCTGAGAAACCATCCAATCAAACATTTTAATAATTCCCGCAGCTGTTTCTTGCTTCACATTTTTATTAACGAAGAAGGAACGAATGACAGGTGCATAATAGAAATATCCGCCTTTTCCTTCCGGTCCTTTAGGTGAAGGAATAATATCAATTTTTGCTCCTGGAACAGCTTGTTGGGCCTTCGTACGGTAACCTGGTAATCCTGAAGCATTTTGCGACCAGATTCCCGCTTTGCCCGACTCAATGCTTTTCGTAAAATCGGTAGAAGTGATGGTTGCGAATTCCTTTGGAATCAAACCTTCGTCATACATCATTTTGTATGTGGTGAGTGCCTTTTGAACATTTTCTACATCGAAAAATTTCGGGACTACTTGACCATTTACCAGCTCAAATTGATCCTTATAAGGCAAAACATCGAAAGCTCCTAGGATAACGTCCGCATACTTGAAGTTTTCCCTCATTTGATATGGATTCTCTACACCCATCTTCTTAAATGCCCGCAGTACATTCAGAAATTCGTCTACGGTTTTAGGAGCTTGAAGCCCAGCTTTCTCCAGTAAATCCGTACGAATGTATGTGGAACGACGGGATGGATTGCTCAAAAATTCAGGAACGCCATAAATCTTCCCTTCATACGAAACACTATCCCAAGCTGCTTTGGGTACCACTTTTAACAAATTCGGCCCATTCTGCTTCAAAAGCTCGTCCAGCGGCATGAAAACACCGTTCTCTACAGAACCTGACATCGACTTACTCCCAGGACCACCGATACTGCCAACAACGTCGGGAATATCGTTACTTGCGAACATTACGCCGAATTTGGCATCCTCCACGACCTTAACGTCCAAATCCGTATTCGTTAACTCCTCAAGCTTCAATATCCATTTATCCTTGTTCAAATCAGGTACTCGGGTATGGTATCCCGTACTGACAGTCGTTGGATAAAGCATCGAGAACTTAACTGGTGCTTTCTTCACGTTACCCGATGGCTGTGGTGAAGCATTTCCCGCTACCTTTCCATCCGAAGAACATGCGGTTAAAGCAGAAGCTGTCATTATGACAGCCAGGGTAAGACTGATCGTTTTTTTCATATAAACACCCCTTCTTTCCATTTCAAAGTGCAAGCGGTTTCACAACTCTGTATGTATCATAACGAAAAGTTGTCGTTTCCTGTATGTATAAATTTAAGACGCCATGTCATTTTATACGATTAAAGACAGCCGTTTCTGAATACCAAATACAGATTAAACAGCTGGTCAAATCCATAGTGGAGCGAGTTCGGACGTATAAGCTGCTAGTCTGAGGATCACGGGGAACGAGGAGCCGTTATTTCGGTGATTATGCCGATGCGGGGCAGGTACGCGGAACGTGAGTGCGCTATTTTGGCATTTTGCCGGTTTTACACCTCGAAAGTGGAAAATAGAGGCTCCTCGTTCCGCAAAAACGTAAAATACGCGGTTTTGAGCAAAATAAAGCTTCTACGTTCCGCTAAACTGGTGATGCCCGGTGCGGGTTGCGTTTGGGATACAGATAGAAGACTATTGATGCGGCTTATCGGTGGTAGGACTTGAGTTGTGCTCCATTATCGGAGCGAATAGTATACAGCTGAATGCGAGGGCAGGTAGATAGTTAAAAACATGTTCAGAGGTGGTGAACATTAATTGTTTGGCTACTTGGCGAAGGAGCGGCTATGGTGGAGAATCGACACGAAATAGACGGTTGAGTGCTCCTAAAAAACAATAAACTGCCCGCTCACAGGGCAGTTTCATATCGACTTGCTATTACTGTTTCTTACCCAGAAAAAGTAAGCCTTTTGTATTGTTGTAACGGTCCGTCGCTTCTTTAATGATCTCGTTGCCGCCTTTGGTTTTATACTCTTCAATGACCTTTTTAAGGTCCATTAGGATCCGTTTGCATTTTCAAACGGTTAACCGTACTTTCATGGGAGGAGTGCAGCGTACCACGGTGATCCTGCTCCTCTTGTTCTTGCGGCTGGCGACGAGCGCGACACATGTAACTTTTTTCAAAAGAACCCCTTCATTCCAAATGAATATATCAGGATTTCACTGAACCTACCATCATCCCTTGGATAAAGTGCTTTTGCAGGAACGGATATACACAAAGGATGGGGATCGTAGCCACGACAATAACCGCCATCTTAATCCCTTCCGGTGAAAGTAATAGCATTAATTCCGAAGAAACGTCCGATTGCCCCATTTGATCTGTAAATACAATTTCTCTTAGCCGCACTTGCAGTGGAATCCAATTGCGATGATCGATATAAAACACAGCCTCGGCATAACGATTCCAATGACCCACCGCATACATGATGCCCATCGTAGCCATGGCAGGTTTAGAAAGAGGCAGTACAATATTCCACAATATTCGAAACTCGCCGCACCCGTCAATTCTGGCCGAATCCAGCAGCTCCGTAGGTAGGTTTAGGAAGAACGAGCGCATAACGAATAAATTAAATGCGCTAATCGCCATAGGAAGCATTAAAGCCCAAAGCGTATTAAGAAGCCCTAACTGTTTCACCAACAAATAGTTCGGAATTAACGGTGCGCTGAAAATAAGGGTAAACAGCACCATCACCAGAATGGATTTACGGAACAAATATTCAGGTCTAGATAAAGGATAAGCTAGCGTAGTTGTCATAAATAAATTGATCAAGGTTCCAAAAACCGTAATAATAACACTATTTCGAAACCCAAGCCATATCGTCGGGTCCTGTAAAATAAGTTTATAGCTTCCCAGTGTGAAGCCAACTGGCCACAACGATACTTTCCCCGCATTAATGGCAGCGTTATTACTTAAGGACTGTGCAATAATGTGAATAAGGGGAAGCACCATGCTCAATCCGAGGATACCTAACAAAATGATATTGAATAAATTAAAAATTTTATGGCCTCTTGTCATAATCATAGCGATTCACCTCCGGTCTCCTTCCGTATCAGTACAAACCTTCCCCGGTCATCTTTTTACTAAACGTATTACTGATCATGATCAACATAAGACCCACAACCGACTTGAACAACCCGATGGCGGTCGTGTAGCTATATTGCCGATCAACAAGACCTGCCCGGTACACAAACGTATCGATAATCTCTCCATTCTCATTGTTAAGGGGGTTAAGAAATACAAAGACGCGTTCAAAACCGAAATCGAGAAAATTACCAATTTGCAGCAGGAATAGAATAACAATCGTAGGTAGAATACTCGGAATCGTTATGGAAAACACTTGACGAATTCGACTGGCTCCATCAATTTGTGCAGCTTCATACAGATCGGGATTGATGCCAGCAATTGCGGCCAAATAGATGATGGTGCCCCAACCGCTATCCTTCCACACCCCAGAACTGATTAGAATGGTCCGAATATACGTATTCTCCCCTAAGAAATAAATAGGCTCGACACCAAATAAGGACAGCAAGTGATTGACGATTCCCGTTGATGGCGATAATACCCCTACAACAACTCCGCCTACGATAACCCATGACAGGAAATGCGGCATATAGACCACCGTTTGAACAATCCGCTTATACATCATCACCCGCACTTCGTTGATGAGAAGAGCCAGAATGATCGGAACCGGGAAAGCGAAGCACATATCGTAAATACCGATTAGTATCGTATTTTTGAGAATCTGAAGGAAATCTGTATACTCGAACATTCGTTGGAAATTTTCTAAGCCTACCCATTTACTTCCTTTAATTCCTTTGAAAATGTTGTAGTTTTGAAACGCGATGACGGAACCGAATAACGGGATATATTTAAAAAGTAAGAAATAAATAATTCCCGGTAATGAGATCACATAGATCGGCCAATGTTTTCGTATAAAAGCCCATTTCTGACTCTGCGATGAGAAATCGTAAACGATTCGATCGGATGGCTGAATTTTACTGGCCATGTTGTCCTCCCCTTCTTGCATGCTGCATCAATTTGACTTCTTCATCTTACTAGGGTTGTCCGGAGGTAGCGATGGTGAAACTTATAGCGCTTTGTGTTTTTTTACGATTGGTAAAACAGAATCAATGAGCGATGCCATAGCGCTTTGCTGCACTTCCATACAGCCAATTCTCCGCTACAAACAAAGCCGTGTCATGATCAATCCAACCTGCTTCGACTTGCCCCCACAGGAAATCGCTCACAATCCGTTTGACAAGCAAAATCTTGCCGTAGCTCCACTCCATACAGCGGGCATCAGATACGATGAGCGAGCTTTTGATTGCCGGAAGTGCTTCTAACCGGTACTGCATACTATCTCGGTACGTGCTCGTCCGAAAGTTAAACCACCAATGTCCGCCCACATGAACATTCGGAAAATTCCATGCCGCTTGCACAATATCCAGATTGTTGAGCTCTGAGGCTACCACAAGCTCGAAGGTACAGGCATAAGCCTCAAACAAAGCAGATAGCTTCAAGATACGGGCCGTGTCATTGACCGGAGTGACTGTTCCACACCAGGAACGTTCCACGCCGAGAAACAACTGAATGAGAAGTCCCCTCTGCTCAGCAGCGGCACCTAATTCGTGCAGAAGCATCATTAATATCTCATCCTTCGTGCTGCCTTGCCCGATCACAACCTTGCGGTTCGCCTTGGATTCATAGCTCGGCAATGTGGTCATGATACCCACGTAACCGGCTTCCTTGTAATCGTCGAGTAGTTGCGTAAGCTTCTCACGCGCTTGAGCGAATGCTGCAGCTGGGTCATGCGACAGCTCAACTTCTTTGACCCACCCGCCCAATTTCCCGTCAATTCGCGGGATCAGTATGGCGTTCTCTCGCATGCCTTGGAACTCTGCATGCTCGGGTATATTCACAACGAACCTACGAACGTTCATACGGTCTGCAACTTCTTGCGCCCACGTGACGCTTTGCGCGGTCTGTTTGACCGCAGCGTCGGCTTTCAATACTGAGGCTGCGTCGCTGATCACAATGCCATATAGATTTTTAAAAATTTGGGTCAACACCACATTCATCATCGTGTTTTTTGAACCATGGTAAGCTTCCAAAAAGGCAGCAATACGTATATCCTCCGGGAGCTCCATGGCATTCGCCGGATAGCCCGCAGCCTGCAGTTCGCGAAACAACCAGAAATAATGCGCAATCTCCCAGAAGTCGCTAGCACAGAGACGATCCCCCACAAGGTGGGTGTGAGTATCCAAAACAGGCAGCTGCATGATACGTTCCTCAAACGCTTCCTTACCGTGTTTCATCTCCATATTCATTCCTTTTCCTCCTCCTGTAACAACTATGACCTGATGGTACAATGGTTGGTCTATCTGTTCCATGGGATAACTTCCGCTGGGTTGTGATTTTTTATGATGTAACTCAAAAACTCTTTATTCAAAACAAAAAAAGAGAGCTTACGCCATCCTTCGTCGATTTTTATAGGTTGATGCAGCTCAGATTATGTATATGTTTAAACATTTACTTGCTAATCCGTGTAATGTTGTATTTTCTACAACTTTAGACAGGCAAATCCACGTTTTCCACGCGATTGTTGTAAAAAATACAACAATTCCAGCCAAAAGTAGCTCTATCGACACGGAAATAAGCTAAATTGTTGTACAGCGTACAACATCTGGAGCTTTAACAGAAAAAATCAAGCAAATTGTTGCACAAAGTACAACTTCGCGAATCCTGGGCGTAATTGAATGGCTAATTCTCCATTTCTTCAAAAAACCAACAAACACAAGCTAGGAAACGAAACACTTAGATCAAAAAAATTAGAAAACAAAACACCAGAAAACAAGCATCAGAAAAAGTATGCCACCTACCGAGTCTAATGCTTATGCATATATCCATATTCTCACTCGACTCAGTAAAATCAATTGCTAACCATGCCAAATTTGCCGGAAGCTTAAACCTCCCCTAACCCAATATCATTTAATAGAAAAAATCATCATTCGGGTGATGAAGCGCAATCACTTATCCCCAACTTTATGCACACCTTATCCACAGACTGCGAAAATCATAAAAGTTCCTATACAACAAAAAAACCACCAACATCATGGTGGTTCTAGCCATTATTAAACTAGCAAAGGGCTATACATGCGGCTTGTGCAACTGCACAGGCAATTACGCAAGGTGGGAAAATTACCGAGCAAGCGGCCGAACAGGCAGCTCCAGCGGCAATACAGGCAATCTGACATGCTCCTTGCGGTGGTAATTTATCGAGGAAGGCTTGGACTTCTTTGGTTAATTTGTTTGAAACTAAACGCAGGGCCCTCTCCAGTTGCGGACTGACCGTTATTGTTAACGTGCCACCGTTTTTAAATTTGATAGAATCGGGGCCTTTACATTTCCCGTTATTACATCGAATAGTGAAGGGAACGATCTGCTTTCCATCGACAAATCCGCTAACATTCGAAGTGTTTCCATTCGTCGTAATACGGAATCTAGCTGTCGTAAGTCCTCGAATTTCTTTGCCGAAAAAAAGGGTAACTATTGTTGTCTTACTACCTACAGCTCTCGTCCTAATAGTTGCTAGTTTGTGACCGTTCAGCCGGAAATCGATCAGGTTACTCAACACCCCGCGATCCAGATTCGTGATGGATAAGAAAGCTTCGTTCAGAGTTCCTACACCTTTCGTACTAACACTTGTGTTAGCAAAAAAAACGCTAGTTCCATTGACTCGTTTTAATTGAACTGTCACTACACAACGCCTCCTTTTTCAAGATATCTTATGTGAAAAAAGGAGGCGTGGATTGGGGTGGAGCCTGTACACACGATAATTGAGGATCGTACACCTTAAGTCAATTAACCTATGAATATTTGAAAAAAACTTAGAGTAATAAGAGAGTAATCATCCGAGAGCTAGAGTTTATCCCTTAAGAATTTGATCGATAAGATCCAAATCCTCCTTCTATAACAACTATGGTTGCTCTATCCGTTCCATGGGATAACTTCCGCTGGGTTGTGATTTTTTATGATGGCTTCCGGTCAAGAGACAAAAAAACCGCCCTTGGGGGCGGTTTTTCTTGATGCTATTTGACCTCACAATCAATCATAACATGAATAGTATCTCCTTTATGTTCATTCCGCAATTGGAATGCCCGGGCGACTTCCGCGAGTGGAACGACGTGCGTTATCATTTCCTCGGTGTTAACTAACCCGTCAAGGACCAGCCGCAGCCCTTCATCGAAATAGCGTCGGTTGTCGATGTCGCGCTTAGGTTCCGTTGAAAGGATATCCAACCGTTTTTTATGAACCTTGAAGAAATTAACCGGCTTGTGACAGGTGCCGATGCAACCGTACATCACAATACGTCCGTTCTGCGCTGCTGCATTGATAGCGTCTACCATCCCTGCTCCTTCCAGAAGACAAGGAATGACCACGTCAAAGCCGTCCGGGAAGTCTGCTCCCACGATATCCATGGTATCCGCATGTTCATGAGGGATTTTATAAGTATGCGTGGCGCCATATTTGCGTGCTAGCGCCAGCTTTTCGTCAAACAAATCCGTTACGACCAAATTTCGCGGGCTAAACATATTGATGACTTGGGTCATCACTAAACCACTGACACCCTGCCCAGTGATCAGCACGTTCTTATTAGGGGAAATGTCCCCGAGTTCTGCTGCATGGATGATTCCCGGAAGCACTTCAATCAGCGAACCCTCGATTAACGGCAGGTCTTTGGGCAAAACCTTAAGGGAAAAAGGGGTGCAGCATACATATTCGGCAAACGCGCCCCAAACATACCGCAAAGCTACATGATCGCCTTCCTTGACGCCAATCACATTAGGGCCGACCTTATCAATAACCCCTGCGACTTCATGTCCCAGTCTGGTAGGGTACGAAATAAATTCAGGCTCGCGCGCACCACGGAATACCTCAACGTCACTACCGCAAATACCGACCCACTTGACCTTGACGCGTACTTCGCCTTCCTTGGGTTCCGGAATTAAAGCCCTTCTGACACTAATCTCTCCAATGGCGTCCATAACCGCACACATCTGCGTACCGGGACCATCATATTCTACCAATTCCATAGGAGGAACGGACATTTTTCTAACCATCTGCGTATTTCTCCTTCCGATATAAAAGGACTCTGTAACCTGTTAGGCCATAACTTCCCACATTTTCTCGTTTACTTCATACGTCGTCTTTTCTTCACGCAAGCTTCTGATGATGTCTTCGACAACTTCCTCCATCAACGCAAGATGCCCTTGTACAGAGGCTCCGGCAATATGGGGAGATAGAAGGACATTCGGCAGCGACCGGATAGGATGATCCACAACAAGCGGCTCCTTCTCAAACACATCAAGTGCGGCAAAGAATCGTCCGCTTTGAAGCCCTTCCATAAAGGCTTGCTCATCCACCACAGGACCTCTGGAAGAGTTGATGAAAACCGCACCATCCGGAATAAGTGCCAGCAATTCACGGGTTAGCATTCTTTCCGTAGCGGGAAGCTTTGGCGCGTGCACCGAAATGATAGGGCAGCTCATGACTTCCTCTAATGTAGCCCTCTTAGCATTCAACCGGACTGCCGCTTCTTCCGTCAAATAGGGATCATAAATGAGAACATTGACTTGAAACGGCGCAAGCAGCTTGATAAAAGCGCGAGCCGTAGAGCTAGCTGAAATGATGCCGACCGTGCTGCCGGTAAGCTCCCTGCCCTTCAAACCGGCAATCTTCCATCTCCCGTCCCGCATCGTGGAATCGAAAGCAGGCAAATACCGCAGAGAGGCAAGCAGCGCTGCCAAGCAATATTCCCCTACACTTTGCGCGATCCTTGGAGCTGCAGAGAATACTTTAATTCCTCGAGAGAAAATCTGCTTCGGAACAAGGTTCTTCACTGTTCCGGCCGCATGGCCAATGGCTCTAAGCTTGACGGCCTTCTCTAGCATTTCGTCGGTCAGGCTGGGGGATCCCCAACTGGAAATAATCACTTCCGCATCCGCAACCAGCGCTGAAAGCTCATCCTGTGTATAGTCGCGTCCTGTCTCATTCCACACCGGCTCGAACTGTTCATTTATTCTCACACGGCACGCCTCCGAGCATACTTCGTCCAAACGAGATTGCGGTGAAAGCACCAAGGTTTTTAACTTCATTGCAAAAGTCCTCCTTCGTTTTTCCCTCAAGGATTAGAGCTGCACAACCTGACCAGTCCGCATCGATTCAAAGCAACCGTCGATGACCTTCATCACCTGGATGATTTCCCGGCCTGAAGCCAGAGGTTGACGTCCCTCTCGTATGGCGCCCACAAATTCCTCAAGCTGCCATGTGAAATTAGAGAAAGTGGTTTCACAGGTTTCCAGCTTCTCTCCATTCAAACTAAGCTCATATTCATCTTTCAGATGCAGCAAGCCGTTCGAACCGATTAAATATCGGTCGTAAATGCTGTTCTGCGTAGACCATATACGCTTTGCTGTAAGACCCACTTCATCCGTCGGGCGACAGCCTGCATTGAACGACATTAACACATTCGCCATCCGGCCTTCGCCAAAATTCATGGAAATGGCGACTTCATCCTCCCCGGTCCAATTCGGGTTGTTGGAATGTCCCTGAGCATAGACCGACAGGGGGGCTCTGCCGTAAGCCCATAGTATATAGTCAAGAATGTGGCTTCCCCAAAGCGGAATAATAAATCCGCCGATTTTCGATTCGTCCTTCCACCAATCTGCTGCCGGCTTATCCATATGCGCCAGAAGCATTGCGTTGATATTGATCAAATCGCCGATTGCCTTCTCTCTCACCTGACGAATCGATTCCATTACCGGTTTATAAAAACGGCGGCTTTGCCCGATCATTAAGGTGACGTTATTTGCTTCCGCAGTTTCTGCCATCTCCTCTGCTTCCTGCACATTCATCGCCATAGGCTTTTCAACCAGCACATGCTTGCCGGCACGAAGCGCCTTAATCGAATATTCCGCATGAATATTATGCGGTAGAAGCAGCAGGAAAGCGTCGATATCTGGATCATTGACCGCGTCATCATAAGAAGTATAGGTTTTCACGCTTTCCCACTTTTCGGCTTCCTGCCGCAGTTTACTTTCATCACGGGTTACCAGCGCAACCAACTCAATTTTTTCAGCCAGCTCCCGTACTGCCGGAAGATGGGACTTCGATACGCGTCCCAATCCGACAACGGCCAATCGCAATTTTCGCAGCATGGACTCTCGACTCCTTTTCTCTATTTATTTACCGTTTTTTCTGTCCTGATAGGCCTTATTGAACTCATCAATCATCTTCATGTAATTGGCGTCCGCTTTGAACGTTTTAACCATAGCATCCCATGATTCGATCGGTTCTTTACCCATGATCACTTTAACTTTCATATCGTCCATCTTCTTCTTGAAGTCCGGTCCCATTTTCAAATCGATATCGGACAACAAACCGAACGATACATCCGCAACACCGTACTTTGATCGTTCGTCAATGATTTTTTTGTTGCGTTCGACGATTGCTTTTGGCATACCAACGCGGTAGGCCCATAGGTACGGATCATATCTTTCGAAGATTTTACCGAACGAGCTTTGCGAAACACTATCTTTAACTGCTTGCTCTGTTGCCGTTTTGAAGCCGTCTACTACCTTAAAGTGGATATCCTTAAGACCATAGCAGGCCAATTCAAAGCCTTCCTCCGATGCACCGTAATCCATCAATGCCAATATTTTTTTCATTTTGGCTTCAGGAACTGTTTTCGGGATCACGTATAGTCCAGAAACGCCAGTATTTGTGTGAACCATTTTACCGTTCGGGCCTTCAAGATAAGTCATAGCAACAAAATCGGCTTTCGGATCAAGCTTTTGTGCGCCTTCTGTTGAACGGTACACACCTTCCGTCGTATCCGCTTGGACGCCGACTTTACCTGCTTTTGCCATGTTTTCAAAGTCAGTGGTTTTCATAGCAATGAAATCTTCAGGCAATATTTTATCTTTGTACATCTTGTTCAGATAAATAAGTCCGTCTCTTGTTCCCTGTTCCAGATCCGTGTCAACCAGCTTGCCCCCCACTTCTTTCCATTTACCGTTGCTTTTGTTGAAAATATCAATAACCCTTTCCCAGTTCTTGCCATTATATCCATATGTGTCTGCCTTGCCATTCTTGTCAGGATCTTTGTCCACAAATGCCTTTAGAGCTGCATAGAACTCATCCATGGTGTTAGGCATTTTCAGCCCAACATTATCCAGCCAATCTTGTCGGATATTGAAGAAGTTGCCTCCTTGTAGCGGACGTACCGACGGCAAGATATATTGTTTGCCATTGATTTTCGTAATGTCCATAATTTCTTTCGGATAAGCCGACAAGTTTTTATAATCCTTCAAATAAGGCGTCAAATCCCAAAAAGCGCCTTGTTTAATCATGGTGATCGCCTGAGTTTGTTTAAAGTCCTTGATCTTCATCAGATCAGGTATGTCGCCTGAGGCCAGTATGACGTTTTGCTTTTCTTCCCATGCGTTTGGAGATGCCCAGGTGATATTCAGCTTGGTATTCGTGCGCTTCTCGAATTCCTTCGTAACCGGATTATCAGCTGTCGGAGGTTCTGGTGTGCTAAACTCTGTGAAAATGCTGATTTCCGTTGGTTTACCGACATCAGCAGTACCAGCTGTTCCTGTTGTTGAAACTGGGGCTGCGCCGCCGGAACAAGCCGACAGGACCGATGCTGCCATGATGAATGTTAAAGATACAGGCACCGCTTTAGATGTAATGACCCTTCCTTTTTCTTTCATATTAACCCTCCTCATTCATTTTAAAAAGATTATCCTTTCACCGAACCCAGCATGACACCTTTGGCAAAATGCTTTTGCAGGAACGGATAAACACACAGGATTGGAAGCGTCGCTATAACGACAGCAGCCATCTTTAAAGTTTCGGTAGGGATATTTTGTTGTGCCATCATCTCTGCCGCAGCCGATCCCCCCGCTTGAGTCGATGAGTCGATCAACATATTGCGCAGCACGAGCTGAAGCGGCCACTTGGCATGATCATTGATGTATAATACGGCACTAAAGAATGTGTTCCAGTAAGCCACAGCGTAAAATAATCCGAATGCGGCAAGTGCAGGAAGTGAAAGCGGAAGAACGATCCGAAAGAAAACGCCGATATCGGTCGATCCGTCGATGATAGCGGATTCTTCCAACTCAACGGGAATGCTGTCGAAGAAGCTTTTCATCAGAATGACGTACCACCCGCTGGTCAGCACTGGCAAAATCAAGGACCAGACGCTGTTAATCAAACCCAAATCGCGAACCAGCAAGTAAGGCGGAATCAATCCCGGACTGAACAAAAGTGTGATAAGAATCAATAGCATGATTAGCCTTCTACCCTGCAACCGCTTACGGGACAAACCATATGCGAGCGCAGCTGTTACCACCAAGCTGAGTGCGGTTCCGATCGTAGCTAGAAAACCACTGATCATAGTTGCGTTCTGAAATGCTGATGTAGACAACAAATATTTGTAAGAAGCCAATGTCCATTTTTCTGGAAATAAGATATATCCTTGCTTCAGGATGTACTCTGCTGGATCCGTAAAAGAAACAACAAATACATAATAAAGCGGAAATAGCGTAATGATCGCTATAATGCTGAGCACAATGATATTCGCTGTATCAAATATGCGGTCGCCTATGCTTTGTTTCATTATTCTCACCCCGTTTCCGAAATTTAGCGGTGATTAATACACGCCTTCTTCGCCAAAACGTTTAGCCAGCTTATTGGCTGCAATAACCAGAATGAATCCGACCACGGATTTGAACAAACCGACGGCGGTACTGAAACTGAATTGTCCCTGCTGAATACCCAGACGATAAACGTAGGTCTCAAATACATCCGCGACATTGGACACCGCACCGTTCATCATCAAAAATACTTGCTCAAATCCAACATCCATAATGTGGCCGAGCTTCAATATGAACAAAACGACAATGACACTGCGGATCGCGGGCAGCGTTACGTGCCAAGCTTGCCGAATACGGTTGGCTCCATCCATTTTAGCCGCTTCATACTGCTGAGGATCCACGCCGGCAATAGCGGCAAGGAAAATGATCGTTCCCCATCCGGCTTCTTTCCAGACGTTCTGTACGGTAAGCATGATCCAGAAATTGTTTTCGTTAGTTAAAAAATCATATTTGGCAACCCCTAAACTGACTAGCATCTTATTGACAATTCCCGACGACTGCGACAACAACAAGAATGTAATCCCTGCGATGATAACCCACGAAAGAAAGTGCGGCATATACACGATCGATTGGATCCACTTTTTATAGATTGCATTGCGCAGTTCGTTCAATAAAAGTGAAAGTAAGATCGGCAGCGGGAAAAAGAACACCAAGCTCAGCAAGCTGATAGCCATCGTATTTCGAAACAGAAGGTAGAAGTCTTGGTTTGAAAAAAAGCGGATAAAATGATCAAAGCCAACCCACTGACTTCCAGTTACACCCAGGTATGGCGAGTAATCTTGGAAAGCGATGACGACTCCCCACATAGGAACATATTTGAATATCAGAAAAAACAACACGCCAGGAGCAATCAACAAATAAAGAAATTTGTCTCGTCTAAGTCCGTGCATCACATGCTTCCATCTGCTTTGCGGTGCGGTTTTTGCGAGACTGCCCACATACAATTCACTCTGAGCTGCCATGGTACTGCACCTCCTTTTTACTTAAAAAGCGACTTCGCGTAAGCAAGATCTTCGGCGATGTAGCGGTCTTTATTGTCCAAGTCCGTGTACTCCGCAGTCAAACAAACAACACCGGCATAGTTTCGTTCTTTCACATAGTTAGCAATCCGTGGCCAGTGGGCCATTCCGTGCCGTCCGGTCGTAAAATGACGCTTCCACTCCGCTGTTTCGGCTTCGGGTCCGTTGCTTCGAATAAAAAAACCGTTTTTCAAGTTCACCACAGCAAGGTGGGACCAAACGATGTCCAATCCATATTCGGGCTGCTGTCCCGCGAATGCGTCGTGCGCCGCATCCCAGACTACGCCGACATGGCCCGGGCTGAGGTTATCCATTAACCTCATAATGCCATTGGAATCGATGATAAATTTTCCATAATGCTGCTGGACGCCGACCTTTACGCCATATTTCTCGCAAAGCGGGACAAGCTCTTCCAGCTTCCGCTTGGTTCGTTCTTCTGTTGCCTTATAGCCGTCCTGATCTATGTTGACCATGATCCGGATGAGCGGCACTCCAGCCTCCGCACATGCGGCGAAAACCGCTTCATCGGTTGAAGCGGCAACGCTGTAAATTTTGACCCCTTGTTCACCGAGCAGCTTAGCGAATTCCGGCAGCGATTTCTGGGCGGTTGCAGGCTCAACCTGAAACCCGGCACGCACGGGAAGCTCGATGCCGTCAAAACCTATATCGCTTACAAAACGGGCCAACTCGGGAGCCGGTTTATCTTTCCAATGCTTGACAAAGAGTGAAAAAGAAAATGGCTTTTCCGGATTTTCCATAGTTACACTCCCTTACCGAACTTTTTATACGCTGACATTAGATTTAGTGATACTTAGCAATTGCTGCACATCTTTGTAACATTGCTGCGCCAACTCGGTATGTACGGGAAGATCAGAGCCAGGCTTGCTAACACTTTCAACGGTGAGGTAGCCACTGTACCCAATTTGCTCCAGCCCTCGGAACACTTCGTACCAATCGATGCCGCCTTGATTAATAAGACGGTGACAAAAATATTGTTCCTCCTGTTTGCCCTTTTTAGGTACGACCCGGTGATATCGGCCGATATGAGGCACATAATCGCTATATTCGAATGCCCAAGGATACTGGTTTCCTTTCAATTCCACGATGTCTTTGATATGAACATTGAAGAGGTATGGCTTTAAGCGTTTAATGGTTTCTATACCATAATCGGTCGGTACCTGATACAAGTTGACCGGATCCATAATCAGCCCTACATTACTGCGCCCTACCGCTTCAACAAAGGCGAGCGACGAATCCGCATGATCACATAGTGTTCCATGGTGCATTTCAATAACCGCCTGGATATTGCGTTCGCTTGCGGCATCAGCGCATAGTTGAAACCACTTCACAGCTTTCGCGAAATTATCCTTAGAAACCTCATCAGAATGCTGGAATCCTGGATTCAATCTCATCATGCCGCATCCGATCGTTGATGCAAAATTTAGATAGCGCTCCCATTTCAGAACCTCAGCATGATTTTCCTCCTTTGTATTACAGGCGAAATTCCCCACAAACAGTGACAGATTGATAGGTGTTAGACGATAGCCTTCAAGCAAATCTTTAATTTGCTCTGCCCGTTCTTGCGGTATATGACCGTCTTTCAACTCACCAACACCACGAATCTCGACACCCTCATAACCAATTGCAGCCGCATCTTTCAAAAAATGCTCGATCGTAGAATCATCATACATATTACCGCCTAAGACGATCATCGCTTTCATCCTATCCCCTCCATAACAGCGCTTTCATTAATATGAGGATATCATAATTCAAACGCTATACTTACGTCAAGATTTAAATTAAGTATTAATTTAAAATGAAATAAACAGCAAAAGATGTCTCTATTAAGTAAAAAAATATTGAACTTTGTTCTGTTTTTTATTAAAGTGAGTACACTACCACTATAACTTTAGGTTCAGGTATAATCGATTTAATGACATACTGATATAGCGACGGTGAAGTTCATGATAATTCCTAACAAAAGCGATCAAAAGGGCAGCAAAACCAGTATCATTCAAGCCTTGCGCATGCACGGATCCATGCCTCGGATTAAATTGACCAAAATTACGGAACTGAGCAGGGCTACCATCTCTTCCACGATTTCCGAGCTAATGGACTGGAATCTTGTAAAAGAAACAGAAAAAGCCCCATCCACGGGTGGGCGTCCAGCTATTTCTCTAGAGCTTGTCCCAGGATCCCATGGCATAATGGGTGCCGATTTAGATAATCAAGTATGGACGCTTGGCGTGTTTGACTTACTTGGCAATGTCTTGCATATGACGAAAATACCCGTCAGCTCATCCCAACCCGAGACAGCGATCCAGGAGTTGACTGATCAAACCTCAAAGTTTGTTAAGGAATTGGACATAGAGGTCATCAAATTGTTCGGTCTGGGTGTTCCGGGTCTTGTCGATACGAGACGAGGTATTATTAGGAGCGCATCAGATTTGGGCTGGTCTAACGTGGACATCGAGGAAATGGTAAGCAAAAAACTTGGTTGGCCCACCGTGGCCATAAACAGGCACCGCGCCCGTGGGCTTGCCGAATGCCGATTCGGTTCGGGAAGCGGCTACAAGCATATGATTTATGTCGGGGTCGGCTCTGGCATAGCTGCCGGAATCTTTAATGATCGGCAGTTGGTATCCGGTTCGTTTGGCGGAGCTGGTGAACTCGGGCATACTACGGTTGAACCTGACGGCCCTGTATGTCCTTGTGGGAATAATGGTTGTTTGCACCTCTATTCTACGGCTTCAGCAATTGAACAGGAAGCCCGCAGACAGCTTCGCTCCGGACAAGAGGAAAGTTTGCTTAACAGTGTAGTACAAGGAAACGACCTCCAACTTCTCCAGGCAAGGGACGTTTGCTTGGCCGCAGATCAGGGCGATGAATTGGCGATACGTGTTGTTAATCATGCCGCCACTTATCTCGGCATTGCTCTGGCTAATCTAGTCAATTTGCTGAATCCCGAGGCTATCATTCTTGGAGGATCCATCCCCAGTATGTGCAGCACCTATGTACAAACCGCCACCAAAGTTATGAAGCAGCGGTCCATGATGGCTCTATCTGTCGGAATAGCGGTAGATACCGCCGTATTGCCCGAAATCGGCGGAGCACTCGGTGCAATCAATTTTGCGCTTGATCAACATTTTTCTTTTACAATGATTCAGTAAAAACAAACCCCCACATTAGATTGCATATTCCGTTTTGCTCCATAAATATGAAAGAGCACCGACTTATTAGTCAGTGCTCTTTCATATTTATACGACCCTACTATTCGCAAGAGCTTTCACTTACGCCTCTTCTAGCCGTGCAAACCTCCTACCAATCGTGGGCAATGACGATATGGCCCAACCGGGATTTGGATCAGACTGGTTATTCCTCGCGAAGCCATCTTGTAGATCTCATCGCTCAATCTGGCATCAAATCCGAGAAGCGGATGTCCCCCTATCCCGAGCGCGGATGCCGCCAGCAGTAAACGCTGAACGAGCATCCCCGCTTCCATCTGTTGGATGCGGTAGCCCCTATACCCCAGGGCATTTAAGAGATGCTCCTTGTCCCCTGCCACATGAAAACATAACGGAACTTGAAACAAGTTCACGTTGTCGGAAGGCATTCCCTGCTGCAGCCTGAGCCGATGATCTCCATGACGTACCAGGCGTAACGTATGAGCAGCGCTGTCATAATGGTAAGCGCCGTCCGGAATGCCCTCAATGCTATACAAACAGACGTACAGTGAGACGCGTGAAACGGGATTCTCATGTGCTCCATCCAAATCATTCCGATACCTGAAGGAAGCCGTTGCCTCCTGCAGCAGCAAGGCCAACTGTTCTTGGCTTACCTTGCCCATTACAAAATCACCATCCGGTGAAAACCGCTGTCGACTTACTGACGCCAGATCATACAACAGCCGCTTCACGCGGGGCAGAGCCACCGCTTGATCCTCGTAGTGAACGCTCTTATTTTCCCCAATTCGCCGTAACGGCCTAAGCGATTCCAATAGGGATGCTTCGTTCATCTTGATAAGCATCGGAAACTCCTTGACCCTCTGGGACCGGACGTAGTGATCATGCTCAACCGCCCTCAACTCTCTACATAATTCGGTGGCGGAGACAACCCCCTCTCCCTCATCCCTATTGGCAAACCAAGGAATCGCAGGCTCCACCGACAGCGGAATCACCGCATACACGCTTTCCTCTTGTTCGGATACCCCGAGAAGATCATTCACGGCCCGATCAAGAAACTGGAAATACACCCCTGACTCAAAGCCAAACCGTTTTGCCACTTCCAAGAGCTGCCCGACCATCGCACCTGCATCCAGTCCTTGTAGGCGATAGGAAAAGTTATTGTATTTAAAGAAGTTTTTCCAAAACAGGGTCGACACAAAAACAGCACCAAAGCAAGCCGAAACGTCACAGCGATTGCCAAGAGCCCGGGCTAAATATGAATCGAAGTCTCCTTCGCGCAGCAACACCAAACGATGATGCGCCACATCATAATGATATACCCCTGCCTGCAAATCCTCTAGCTTCAGATACACGTATAATTCATTCGGATATAAGGCTCCCCCAGAGGGAGCAAACCGCCGGTACAACTGCAGCAGACCCATGTTTTGTACCATGGAATTTGAGGCAGGGACTGACTGGGACAATTGAGTGAGCCCGAATATGTACCAGAGAAAATGGCCCATCTGGCGAATGTCGGGTTTCACCGGCGCTTCACCGCCTTCAAGCGTCAGCGGTACTTCCGGAGATAACGGAACGACAGGCAAACCGCGGTAGAGCTTATACGCAAGCGGTCGATCCTCCCAATCCACCACCAAGTCCGGTGGTTTGGTCTTGTCAATGTCATAATGCAGATTGTGCAGAAACGCCTTCAGACTCATCCTTCTCCCTCCTGATATGAACAAGGTTGTCAACCACGCCACGTTTCTATATTTGATACCATAGCTTAGAATAGTTGGCACGAAGGCATCATTCGTCGATGGTTGGCAGTCTGATATGCATGGCTTAACACCCTATGGAAACGGATGCGGATACGGATTGAGATGTTCTAGCCTCAGCGGCTGCTTCGCATATCCGAGTTCCACCGGTACCCTCAACACCCGCTCCAACCCTGCCACGCGAGTAAAGTGATGGCCGAATGTCATCGGCAGCATCCCCGGGATCAGTACTTTCACGCAATGTAGTCCATTACGAATGATTTCCGGCGCTGTCAGATCCACCACGATGACATCGAGATTCAATCGGCGGAACGCCTTAAGAATGTCCTTCAGATCATCCGTTAAATCAGCATGCCTTGCCTCCCGCTTGAATTCCTCTTCAAACGTTCGCAACGGGCGATTTTCATCCAGCAGAAATTGAAGGCGCTCCTGCGCTTGCGGCAAACCGTACAGCAGTGAATGATCCTCCATCTGCTGCACTAGGGAGGAATCGTGAAACATCCGAACATACTCTTCCCGGTTCGCATCAAATTTCTTATCCAGATTCAGTACCATGCCGGCCAATTCGTGAACCGCGCCTTTCACTGCCCGTACCGGATCAGGATGAGCTCCGGCTGCACAGATGAGATTCACTCCTGTTTGTTTCCTATTTTTCGCTACCCCCCAAACGCTTGGAATCCCGTGCTCCATCGTCGAGTTAAAGAAATACACATCAAACCCCGCCACGGCCCGCAAACGTTCGATCATCAACTGCAATTCTCTGTCATTAGCTGAAGAAAGGTCAAGGCGTGGGAGAGACATCTGTGCATACCAAGCCATTAGAAACGAATCTCGCTCCACTACTTCCAATATGCCGTAAAAAATGGCCTCCTCCAAACTTCCTCCTAACGCGCATCCGTTGGAAGACTCGAACACGAAACCTTGCCCGCAGCCCATGCTGTAATAGGCTAGCTGCTCCGGAACCAGAATCGGACGCTCTTGCAAAAGCGAATATCCCCATACCCAATCGATTGGTTGATCAGGATTGAATGTTGTGAATGGAAACCCCGGCCGAGCATACTGTTCCTTCGTGTGCACCCCTACCTTGACGGGGTCGAGCGCTTGATCTTTCAGATTGCGGAAGCTGCCATGGACTACCGTCCGTTTGCCTCGGGGTGCTAGACCGCAGTATCGCTCCAGTCCCTCCAAAATAGCGGTCAATTCGCTCGCCGCATAGGAATGAGTCCGACCTGCCGTTCCCACATCCTCCGTAAATAATGGCAGATTCGCACTTACATCGGCAAATGGCGACGTAATGTCAACCATTTTCCCATTCAAAAATCCGGTCCGATAATCCAGATAGTCTCTGGCCAAGACTTTATTCAGGTCATCCATCGGCCTGGAGCGGTAACTGTCTGAGCTGATCTTCGGACTTGGTTGCAGCGAAATGCGGGCTGCTGTCGATGAATCGTCAGGCAATCGACTACAAACCGGACACAGCGGGTCTGGGAGAAAGAAGTGAAGTGTGCTCTCCAGCGTTTTCAGGTTGATCAAAAACAACTTCCCTACCGAGTGAACCGGATTGCCTTGTATCATCCTCTGTGCCTCCGCCACCAGCAGGTGAGCCACCTGCAAAAGTCCTGTACGCGACGCCCAGGCATCACTCGGCATTCCCCCATGTGCCACCAGCCTCATCTGCAGCTTCCGCATCTCCTTGCGCTCGCGTCCCGCCATGAGACGCCGCGTGTCTGCACACTGGGAACACCCGCTTGTACCCGGACTTACCAGAGGCCCGATCACGCCCTCGCCAAATGAAACGAAGCCGCGCAACCAAGGGATGCCGGCTGGCTGCAGCAGCTCTTCCGCCTTTTGATGAACGTAAGGATGCCAAGCATCTTGCAGCACCAGAACCAAGTCCACTGCTTCCGGTACTCCCGCCTCGAAATTGATCTGACGTACGACCTCGAATTGGGCTGATAGTTCTTCGTACACGCTGTCCGCCAAGACCCCATCTCCCACAATCATAACGACAGCGCTCACCGATATCCCTCCTCTCGCAATAACACGCCAAACACTCCTGCTATTTCCTCTTTCAAAAACGGTTCTACTGCCAGATCGAAGACCAAGAGCCGTTTACGATTCCGTTCCAAGACCTTCAAGGCGGATTGCAGAACCTCCGATTTTGACTTCACTTCACATGAGGGGATCTCAAGGCTATTCGGCAACTGTTCTGCCAGACGCACGGACGAGACCTTCAACACTTGCGAAGTGAGGCAAGCCGATTGGTTTTGTACCTCCAACAAAGCCCGTTGCAAAGCATCTCTTAACGCCAGGGTCACATTCAAGCCTACACCGCCATACCAGCGATCACTCGTGCCGACCCACACCACAGGGAATCCGGACACTTCCTCCCCCAAGCCAATCATCGGTGCTCCCTTCATCGTCGTCAGAGCCTGCAAATAAAACTGGCAGTGTTTATCTTCTATCGCAGACAACTGTACTCGAAAGACAGAGGGCAACTGAGACGCCTGCTGCTTGCCCAGTACCTCGGCCAAACACCTTTGCAACCCTCGGCCAATGCCTTCCGCAACCGTTTCTCCCGCTCCAACGCCGATAAATTCCTGCGGTTCTATCCTGCTTCCCTTTGCTTTCTGATTGGAGGGAGATGTTGAAATGAGCAAGCTTGCCATCCGCGACACATACGCTTCAATCCCGGTCAGCCCTGCTTCCCGCCGTGCTCCTTCATGCGTCAAATCGGTACAAACTATGTCTTGCAGCAGCCCAGCCGGCCCTTCCGATAGCGGATCGACTGCCTGAACGCGACACTGAGAGAGTGGTAGCTGCTTTAAGTCCCCCTCCTCCCAAATATGGAAAATCCCTGATTCCGCCGATGTCAACTCGCTGAAGTAAGGAAGTAATCCGTTCTCACTTTTGCTTTTTCTCCGTTCGAGCTGCTGATCGAAATCGTGAGTCCATTTAACTGCGGTGCGTCCGTTCACGAGCGGATGAGGCATGAACGAATGCCATTTTCCTTCCAAAGTCTCCAGATTAAGCAGATAAAATGGATTGCTTTGTTCCGAATCGTTCACTCCCGTAATCTTTTTTAATAATTCAAACACAATCACATTCGCTAACATCGCTCCTGCTGTGGAAGAAAAGGTGTGCAGCTGGGGGTCTTTACATATCGCGGATTCGTGTATGCTGCGCCACGCTGACTCCCAGCATCCCTCAAAGTCCGGATGCACAAGCGGACCCGCCAGACCCACCTGCTGCAGACATACAGCGGGAAGAAACACCTTTTTCTCCTCCCTGCAAACCGCATGAAGAAGCCGCAGTTCCTCGATATCACCCTCTCGTGACACAAATAAAATCGAATCAAACGGCCTCACAGCCTCCCGCCAACTATGAACCCCCTCCTTCTGCAGTGTAACCTCCTCTATGGCCACCTCGGGGTCCGTTTTACGAGCATGTGCCGCCAGTTCTAGCATCCGTTGCCGATCGGTCGGCTCTGTGCCCGAGACTAACACGTGAACCGTGGGCAATCCGGATTCGAGCAGCGCAGAAATTGCCGAGATCAAGAATGGGCCAGAGCCGACCGTCAATACTTTAGCCTGACGATAGGACTGAAATCGGTATTCACCCGAATCAACGAAATTGTTCAAAAATTCAATTTGAGAAGCATACTTTTTGAGCACTTCTTCCGGTAATTGATGTGGCGTGTCTTGGCTCACATCCCGAACAAAGCCATTCCGATACAACATTTCTGCAATTCCATATACCTGGTTCCGGTGTTGGTCAGGCAATCCGTCTGTCAAATCCTCCAACCTATGCTCCCCGTTAAATATCGGTAGCAGTTTTTCAATCCACTGATCGATCAATTCGCCTTCCATGCGGAACGAGCTTACATTGTTTCGAAAATATACACTACCGTTTGGATCAGGGAGAAAAAACGTATCCCTCTTCACCTTCAGTCGCATCGAAGGGTTCAAATTCGTCATTTTTTTCCTCCTCCGTAAACTGTTCTCAATCTGCCCTAACTCTTCACAAGTAATCTTATGTAAAGCTATTTGTCCCTCATGTCTTATTCTTTAAGGGAAATACACGCCTTAAATAGACATGGGAAAAACCCCTGTGCTGCTGCAGGGGCTTTCAGGTCTTTCTTGAGATACAAAAATTTATATGCTTGGGTTAGGGACATACTTAACTGGAAAACCTCCATCTAATTCGGCACTAGACCCGCAAATGATACAAGTCTGAAGGAATTAACAGGAGAATTTCCAGATAATTGGTTGAAAGGCGATCGAATGAAGAAATTAGCGGGATTATTTCCTTTTAATCAAATTAGATAGAGGAAACTGCGGCAGAGCCTTAAGTTCTTACGTTGGCCTGGGTCGCTACAGGTGCATTTCTCTTCTCATTAAGTAGTCCATGTTTCCGTCTGAAAGCTAGAAATAACGGGCGTAAACATTGCCGTATCGGCAAAAAACAACTCAACGTCCTCCATGGTGGCAGTTATGGCAGTTATGGCAATTGTGACAGTTGTGGCAATTATGACAGTTGTGACAGTTGTGACAGTTGTGGCATTGGTGACAATTGAAACAATTGAAGCAATTTAAGTTGATGCAATTGAAGCAATTGACGCAATTGAAGCAATTGACGCATAATCGAGCCTCTTGCTGGCTCTGTGCGTTCCAAGGTGTCAACTCGCTCGCCTTAAACTCGGAAACATTCAACTTCTGAAGATCATTTTTGAAATCATTCATGACTCAAACCTCCGTTTAATAAATTGTTGTGCCTGTGATATCCGCCAATTTATTCGAGTACACAATGACAACATATGAACGTAGTTCCGCTCTTGTTACTGATCTAAATGCCTATATTTTAAAGCACATCCTAAAACCATTCATCATATGATACGCATTATCAGGCAGCCTCCATAGTTGTCTGCAATGCAAAAAGAAGCTTAGCCAAGTTCAACTGGCTGAGCTCCTTTTTGCTTTTCGTTTTGCTGATTTACAATGGTGGCGGGACAAACTGAACCCCATATAACTGGCAGATATCTCCCAATTCAACCTCATTCATTCCTAGCAAAACCCCGTTTTCTTTATGCTGCCTTGGCTGTATGAGCGTTCAAGCCATACCTCTTAGCCAGACGCTGCCCATATAAAGCTGCCAGGATTTGTTGAAACAGCATACCTGCGACAACCGGAAGAGCAACAGGCGGCGGAAAAAAGCTGATAGCGAGCACTGCACCCGCACTCAGGTTTCGCATCCCCGAATTGAAGGTGAGGGCAATTGTGACTTCGCGGTCCCACCTCATCATCCGCGACACAAGCCATCCTGCCAAATAACCGATGGTTGCACATGCGAAAGCAAGAACAATGACTTTTACCAACTGACCATTCATGTCTTTCAGATAGGGAGCTATGACTGAAGAATTAATCGCGACAACTACAAAAAGTCCTATTTTTGAAAAGGGCGCCAACCTCGGCCCCCAGGTTGTTTTAACTCTGCCTTTTGTCCATTGATTAAGCAGCATGCCAATTAATGACGGGATCACAACCATTAAGAATAACCCGCTCATAATATCCCATGGGTCCATATGCACCTTAGCCCCAACGATAAGAGAGAGACTAAGCGGCACAATCAATGGAGATAGAAGCGTGTCCAGCAAGATGAGCGCCAGAGTAAGCGCTATATTACCCCCGTATATAGTAACCCACACCAAGCTGACAACCCCGGTAGGAATAACGAACAGAAGCACAAATC
This sequence comes from Paenibacillus germinis, assembly GCF_013141785.1. NCBI lineage: Bacteria > Bacillati > Bacillota > Bacilli > Caryophanales > Paenibacillaceae > Paenibacillus > Paenibacillus germinis. Next base: position 87,927 of record NZ_WHOC01000137.1, on the reverse strand, counting down.
CAGTCTGTGTCAAATCATCACTCGGGAAAAATATCGAACCGGCCGCCCATCCCAGTATCGGCATCACAAGATGCAAAATGATAAAGTTGGCTATAATCGGCAGCGGGTGCATCATCACCTTACGTAAATCCTTAAAATTAGATCCAATGCTTCCAGCAAACGTCATTGCAGCAAATATCCAAGGTACTAGAAAGCTAAGATGATGCAGCCAAGCTGAGCAAATTAACCCAACAATAACAGCAGATGGCGTTACAAAAGGCATCGCTTTTTCGAGTACTTTATTCAATCGGATTAGCATACACAGCCCTCTTCTGTCTTTGATAATGAGGCTTTTCCATAGCTCCGTATACTTCGGCTCCCACTAGGGCAAATCCTGCAAAACTTCAGCCCCCAAGAATTTGATCGATAAGATCCAATTCTTCCTGAGTGAAAGTAGGCTGCTTCAAAGCTGCTACATTATCGTCAAGTTGACTCACTTTACTTGCACCAATTAATGCGGAGGTAACATATCCCTTGCGAAGAACCCAAACTAAAGCCATTTGGGCAAGGCTTTGCCCGCGTTCCTGAGCTAGTTTATTCAGAAGTCGCGACTTTGCGATCTTTTCCTCGGTAATATCCTCAGGCCTTAGAAAAACACTGTCACCTGCCGCACGGGAATCCGCCGGAATGTTTTCCAAATAACGATCCGTCAGCAGTCCTCTGGCTAGAGGGCTGTAAGCGATTGACCCCACGCCTTCTCTTGCCAAAATGTCTTGCAGGCCTTGCTCCAACCGTCTTTCAAACATCGAATAATGTACTTGATGAATGATGAATGGAGTGCCGAGACCTTTCAATATAGCTGCTGCTTGCTCCGTTTGCTCCGCATTATAGTTGGACACACCCACATACAGCGCTTTTCCTTGCCGTACAGCCTGATCCAAGGCACTCATTGTTTCTTCCAGAGGCGTCTCAGCGTCAAACCGGTGCGAATAATAAATATCGACATAGTCCATGCCAAGTCGTTTTAAGCTCTGGTCGAGGCTAGCGAGCATGCTTTTGCGGGAGCCTCGCTCCCCATAAGGACCGTCCCACATGCGATAGCCCGCTTTGGTTGCAATGATCAGCTCATCACGGTAAGGGTGAAGATCCTTCTTCAGAATTTGTCCGAATGTTTCCTCCGCAGAGCCTGCCGATGGCCCATAGTTATTCGCAAGATCGAAATGGGTAATCCCCAAATCAAACGCATGGCGCGCTAGGGCCCTGCTATTCTCGAATAGATCGATGCTTCCAAAATTATGCCATAATCCAAATGAAATCGGAGGCAGCTTAAGACCGCTCTTTCCGCTTCGATTGTAAGGCATTTCTGCATATCTTCCTTCATTAGCCAAATAGTTCATCGATGATCCTCCTAATGTGCGTGCCTATCATTTCCAGTTCTATAAAATGGAGATAGTTGCAAGACCTGAAGCCGGAACCGCAAGCTTATGAATGCCTGTAGTCAGCATGGCAGACAGCTCCTCTACAATGTCTCCGCAGCAATTTTTAATAATTACTTTCGCTGCTCCAACTTCACCAGTAACCTCTAGATAGAGTCCATCCTGTCTTCTGCCGTTCACAACGATCCACTGAGACACTGGCGCCCCTGCATCTATTGGCACAATTCGCTCATGATAAGCAACAATAATCCCCCTATCCTCTTTAAAAGCACGAACTAGCGGATACAACAGCTCCGGATTCATAGGCTCGATACGACCGTCTAACAACAGATCACGGTTCTCCTTCCAGAAGGAAAGCCAGTATTCGAGCATCCTAAAATGATTAGCAGGCAGCTTATCCAAGAGGACCGATACTTGAGGCACCGAAAATAGACAATTAATTAACTGTAAGGCTGCGCTTTCCACGGGTTCCTCCGGATGCCACATGATCATATCCGCATGAGCTGCGGTATCTCCGCAAATCAGCCTGATGTCCAACGTACGCACTCGGTTCTGGATGCTGTCGTTCGGACAATCGGCTGCACGGAACATATTGCCGTATTTGCGCATGGCAGGACCGATATACATCTGGCGGAATTCGATCATGATATCGGGGTTCAATTCTCTCAATCTGCCGATAGAGTCCGTCAATAGACGGTCAACGGCTTCAGGTATGGACTCATAATCCTTGCCGGGGACTGTTGAGGGAAGCTGAAGCTCAGGCGAATAGAACGTATCAATGAAATCAAGCTTGAAGCCGTCCAAGCCCCATTCTTTCACCGCTTCTTCATATTTATTTATGATATACTCTCGAACATCAGGGTATCTCGGATCGAGCACGGCTGCCCCATGATTTTCGTTAAATCGCAGAATCTTATCTTTGAATCGATCCCACACCTCACTGTATTTACCGATAAAAGGTACCGAGTACCAGAGGATAAATTTCATGCCTAACTCATGAACCGCATCAACATGCCGCTTCATATCGGGGAATTTGCCCTCATAAGTCTCCCAATCTCCGCAGTAAGCATACCCCCTGCGGTTATCTTCCGTCTGCCAGCCATCGTCCACAATGACGGCTTCCATTCCCAACTTCTTAGCGATACGGCACTGATCTTCGATATGTGTGTCTGTTACATTCTGATGCATACTGTACCAGGTCGAATACATCGGTTCCTTGGCGACCGCAGGTACGAACGCCGGGCGATATTCCGACATGGCGCTCCACCACTCTTGAACGCCCTGAAGGCTTTCATAATAAGGAATATCTCTCGTATCTACGAGAAGCTTTGCCTCATATGAGGTGAAAGGTGCGGTCGTTTCTGTAAACAATTGAACGCGGCAATGGAAATCAGCCGTTTCCTCGCTAATACCTCCCGAATAGTGCACCGTGTTAAGTGCATCCGAATAAGCAAATGTCAGCCTATTGCGACCCACGCTATTAAACAAGGAATAAACCGGAGCAGACGCAGCCGCGTTGGAGCGTAACGTGCGCATCCAATCGGCCTTAAAGCTCTTATTTCGGTCCTGGGCCGGATGCCAGCTGCCTTGAATATCACAGGCAGGATGCGACCAACCAATCGTAAAAACGGGAGGCGTCAGCGCCTCCTCCGCTTCCAATTGTAGCGTGATGAGATCGATTCCCTCTTGCAGCTTTTTCGTAAACAGCGTGACGGTAAACCCATGATCCTCACCCGATAAAGTAAAGGTATGAGTATCCGTGTTTATGATTTTGTTCATACTGCGTCCTCCTGCTGATTCTTATGACGATTCGGGCCTGCATGACACCACACGGTGACAATCGGGTCGTCCTCACTCGAATTAAGGTGATGATCCTCACCTGGCTCAACAATCACGATATCCCCGGTTGCCACCGGAATATGCTCACCGTTAATTTCCATCGTTCCAGTTCCCTGCAAAATAATGAACGCTTCACAATCTCCGTGGACATGATAGTCCCTTCCATCAGGTCCATCATTTGTATGACTGCGCTCTCCCCGTTTCGCGAAAGAAAGACCGCCTGAAGATAAATAAGCACCTGGTAATACATCCTGCATAATGTGGCCGTTTCTCTTATCCTGCAAATCGCTCAAACGCAGCTTTTTCATCTTGTTATTCCTCCATTTTCAAGCGGTAAAGGCGGCTTCGGAAATCGCCTTTCCAGATCGGCAAATTGAGACCCACATGCATAAGCTCATCCCCGCCAAAGATTTCCACACTATCACCTTGGTCTTCCGCATCGTACAGGAAGTAATTGCTCTCTGCCGCTAACCCCTTTAATCGCAGCTTCCTGAGCGGTGCGTTCGGCTCTGACAGCACTTGGAAAAAAGCAACCAACGCTTCCTTCTTATCTTCGGAAACAAACATCCAAGCAGCGCTAACGTGTTCAAAAGGGCTGATCAAACGGTAGAATTCGCCGAATTGGATCAGCGGCCGCAATTGTTTATAAAGCGCAACTTGCTTCTTCACGGCTTCCTTTTCCGATTCCGTAAATGCGGTCAAATCCAGCTCATAGCCGAAATTACCCGACATCGCCACATTCCCCCGCATATCGAGCGGTGTCGTACGGTGCACCTGATGGTTAGGGACTGCTGAAACATGAGCGCCTATGGTGCTGATTGGGTACACAATACTTGTTCCGTATTGAATTTTTAGCCGTTCTACCGCATCCGTATTATCGCTCGTCCACGTTTGCGGCATATAGTAGAGCATCCCAGGATCGAACCGTCCGCCCCCACCGGAGCAGCTTTCGAACAACACACTCGGGAATGCGGAGATTATCCGTTCCATCACTTCATAAAGCCCGAGCATATAACGATGAGCCGTTTCACGCTGCCTCTCTGGCGGGAGCTGGGCGGAACCGATTTCTGTCATATTGCGGTTCATATCCCATTTCACATAGGTGATTGGACTGCTCGCAAGAATATCGGTGATGACTGTTACGATGTAGTCTCTTACATCTTGACGTGAATAATCAAGAATCAGCTGCTGCCTCGCTTCAGTTCTCCGCCGGCCCGGCACGTGCAGACACCAGTCGGGATGGGCCCGATACAGGTCACTGTCCGGGGATACCATTTCAGGTTCAAACCATAGACCGAACTCCAGCTCTTGCTGCTTCACTCGGCTTACCAAATCCGGCATGCCTTGTGGTAGCTTGTTACGATCAACGAACCAATCTCCGAGCGAGCTTTTATCGTTGTCTCGCTTACCAAACCAACCGTCGTCCAGCACTAAAAGCTCTAAACCGAGCTCTTTGCCAACTCGCGCAAGCTCTTCAATTTTATCCGCGTTGAAATTAAAATAGGTGGCTTCCCAGTTGTTGATCAGAATCGGCCTGTGACGATCGCGGAAGTGTCCACGGCATAACCGTGAGCGATACAGCTTATGATACGTGCGCGACATCCCGCCGATGCCTTCTGCGGAATAGACGAGAACTGCCTCCGGCGTTTGGAAGGTTTTCCCAGGTTCCAAGAGCCAAGAAAAATCAAACGAATTAATTCCCATCACTACGCGAGTCGTTCCGTAAGGATCAACTTCAGCTTGAGCAACAAAGCTGCCGCTGTAGACAAGACTGAATCCGTATGCTTCTCCTTGGTCTTCATCCGCTTGCTTGGAAAGCAGGGCCATGAATGGGTTGTGCGAATGGCTGCTAGACCCCCGGCGGCTCTCAATAACAGACCCGCCTGTTAGAATGGGGCGTCTTTCGATATGTCGCTCACGCGCCCATGTGCCTGATAAATGAAGCATATCGAAATCGCTGTGGGATATATCGATACCAAAGCTTAATGCTCGAAGCAGCTTGATCGATTGATTACCCACATTCACAAATCGAACAGACCGGGTTATCGCATCCAAATCACGAAATACGGTATATGTAAGTATGGCCTTCAATCCGATCGTCGGATCGGCCAATACAATATCGATACTCTCCGCTTCGCGGTCATCCTCCGTATAGGTGGAAGGCAATCCCTCTAACGGTGTTTTTCCCGCATAAATTCGGTGGGACTCATAGACGAGTTCGCTGACTGTCGTGCCGTTTTCCAACTGTACTTGATAGGCCGGAACACGAAAATCACTACCTCCGTATGCCGGAAATTCCTGCGGCAATGTGTCCAAAGACAGCGTTAGATCATTCGGGTCCGTGGACGGCGAGAAAGAGCAGCGACGTCTTATAGCGAGCAAATTTCCCGGATTGGTTCCCCGTATTTGGCGTCCCCAATGAACGTGAGCCAAATATTTGGATTTGATCAGCTGCATGATATAGCTCGATGACTTCCCTTGAAGATGGAAAGTTTGCGAATTCGAATCGTACACAATCCCCATTATTCCGCATCTCCTTTTTGCGTATTAAACCTTTAGATGCTTCCATGCCCCGCGTTTGAACCTTAAATAAATCAAATTGGATCTGAGAAATTGATCACAAGCAACGGCACTCCATAATCCGACCATACCCCAATGAAAGACGTAAACAAATAAATAACTAAGCACAACCCTGATTCCCCACACGCCAATGAATGTCGAATATAAGGGGTACCGGGTATCTCCTGCTCCTCTTAACGCTCCTCCAAGAACAAATTGCGAAATTTGAGAAACCTGGATAAAACCTACGATCCGAAGTGCCCATGCCCCTTCGCGAATGATCGTCTCGTCATTCGTATATAGCATGAGGATATGGGGAGCAAGCAAGATGAAAAGCGCCCCCATAAACCCGGCCACGAACATGCCGTACTTTCTGACTTGCCACACATAACGTTCGGCCAGATCAGGTTTGCTAACGCCTAGGGTTTGCCCAACTAGCGTAGAGGCTGCGATGGCAAAAGCAGCCCCCGGCATAAACGATATCCCGATTATGCTCGTTACAATTTGTGATGCCGCGACGGCAACCGTCCCGAGTCCAGCACAGATTTTCACAAACGTCATAATCCCTAATCGCATAATAAGCTGCTCAAGACTGCTCGGTATCCCTATCTTCAACATGCGGCTGATCATAGCCTTATCCAATCGGCTTATATCCGACCAGCCAATACGGACTGCAAATCTTCCGCTGAACATGACGACTATAAAGCAAATCATAGCCCCGGTCTGGACCACTAAGGTAGCGATTGCCGCCCCAGTAATGCCCATTTGCGGAAAATCGAGGTGACCGTAAATCAACACGAACCCGAGGATAACATTGACGCATCCTGACATCACGTTGATTTTCATCGGAGTCCGTGTGTCTCCCGCCCCTCGCAGAATTGCGGATAAAGCTGACGAGATGGAAGAGAAGCCAATAGAGAAAAACATTAACTTCGCATATGGCAATCCATATTGAACGACCTCAGTGCTGGCTCCCATCAAATGAAGCATGCTCTCCGCAAAGGTGACTCCAAGCGCAACAATAATGACAGACAGGACGGTACCGAGCAGAAGCGATTGCCCTGCGGCCCTATTCGCGTCCCCCATCTTCCCTGCTCCCGTGGAACGGGCGACAATAACCGTTGTACCCGTATTAAGCGCTGCAAAAAGGACGGTCAATAATAAATAAGGTTGGCTTGTTAAGCCCACAGCCGCCACGGCAATGGCCCCGAGGTGTCCGACCAGGATCATCATCACCATTTGGGTCATATTCATGAGCAGCATTTCCGTCAAAGATGGACCTGCCAGTTTGAAAATCATCCGGCGAACGGCCTTATCATCCTGCGGATCAATGGAGGCAGATTCGCTGAATAACTCTAATCCTGCACTCATGGCCAGCCCGCCATCAGATGTTCCATCCTGGCAAATAAGCTTTCGTATTTTGAAGCATTTGATCGAACAATACCTCGGCATCGTGGATATCGATATTCACAAGCGGATCGTTGATAAACGCCTTGAATGCTAAGTCTTTGTCCTTTTGAAGAGCAGCCTTCAAAATAAGCTCTTGATTCATCGTATGTTGCAAGACCAGATTTCCCACTTCCATCGGAAGCTCGCCAGCGTAGACCGGACGCAAACTGTTCGCTGAGAACACTGCATTCGTTTCTACAACTGCTCCCAAAGGAATCCCCTTCATTTGTCCAACGTTTGGAACGTTAATATTGGTTACAAATTGTTCAAGCCCGATTAGACCTTTTAACTGTCTGACCTCTTCTTCTCCTGATGCCTTGAGCGGCAGTTTCTCCTCGGAACGTAGCAGCTTACCGTAAAAAAGCTCCGTTGCTGCATGCTTTTCGACTCGGCTTTGTACCGTAGTTAAACCGAACTTCCATGAACGAACCGTCTCCGGATCTTTCAAATACCAAGGAGGCATAAATTCCGCCAAGTGGCGATCACCTGCCGCTGCAATAACGCCATAGCGCCGAAACAAATCAAACTTCACGCGGTTGGCGGCCGTATACGTGTTCGTGACCCAGGCATCTTTGTTGTGCTCAAATCCGGATTCATAGTATTTATCAACAAACTTTCGATACATCGGAAGTAAATCCATATTTTGATACGTCGCTTGATCGATCCAAGTAAAATGATTAATGCCCAGCACATTCACTTTGACTTGATCCCGATGCACACCTTCAATTCCTTCCATATCGCGCAGCATACGAATCAAAAGGCCTTGCACGCCGAAAATCTCATGACAGCAGCCTAGTGCTTTAATTTTCGGAAACACTTCAAAAAGCGTCCGCGTACAGAGCGTCATTGGATTCGTGTAATTGAATACCCAGGCATCCGGTGAAAAGCGCTCAATCGCTTGTGCTATTTCCACATACATGGGAATGGTTCGCAGAGCTCTGACAAGGCCCCCAGGTCCAGTCGTATCGCCAACGGCCTGATAGATGCCGTATTTTTCTGGTTCATGTACATCGGATTCCATCTCCCGGAATGTTCCGGGCAGGATCGAGATAAACACAAAATCGCATCCGCTAAGCGCCTCTTGGAGCGTCGGATACGCCTTGTAAGTCCATCTGGATTTCGTCTCCGCATAATCGGAAACAGAATTACCCAGCTTTTCATTATTTTTAGCCTTACCGTAATCAAGATCGTACAAACGAATGGTGCCTGACAATTGACCATCAAGCGCCAGATCGGCAATCAGATTTTTCGCCCAATACATCGAGCCTCCACCAATATAAGCGATTTGGATCTCGCTGACTTTCTCATTAGCAAATTTCATATTGCCCCTCCTTCTTGTCCTGGAACCGTCTTGCATACGCTACCAGTATAGTGAACAATTCCACATTGCGGGATGGCAAAAATTAAGTCAGGTTGTGGTTTTTTACACTTTTTCGGACATTATATATAACTGCAAAGGCTTTTGTTGGCAGGAAATCATCCTAATATTGCCACTCAAATCTTACGACTAAGATCTTACGGCTTAAATCTTACGACTAAGATCTTACGGCTTAAATCTTACGACTAAGATCTTACCACCTGCGCTCTTGTATTTGGATGTGCTAAATTAATGGACTATTGTAGTAAATTACGTTAGCTAAAATACAATTTACAGCCCGAGAGTCGATTTCATTGGATTAAATCCAATAGAAGTCCGTCTCCGGACGTTGAATCGGCAATTTCGTTGGATAACATCCAATGGAATGGCGATTTTCACCGCCTGATAGACCATTTCATTGGATTTACTCCAATGGTATTGCGGTTTTCGTCTTGAAAACCAATTCGGATGAGCAAAAAGCTGACCCTCAAGTAAATCTAATTCCTTGAGGAACAGCCTATTATAAAGATAAAGCGTCTACAGCAGACTCTGTAAACGCAGGAATTGTGAATTTGAATATGCTAAATTAATGGACTATTGTAGTAGTAAATTACGATAGTTAACTTGCAATTTGCAGCCCGAGAGTCGATTTCATTGGAGTAAATTCAATAGAAGTCCGTCTCCGGACGTTGAATCGGCAATTTGGTTGGATAAAATCCAATAGAATTGCGATTTTCACCGCCTGATAGACATTGTAGTAGTAAATTACGATAGTTAACCTGCAATTTGCAGCCCGAGAGTCGATTTCATTGGAGTAAATCCAATAGAAGTCCGTCTCCAGACGAGGAATCAGCCATTTCGTTGGATAACATCCAATGGAATGGCGATTTTCAGAGCTTGAGAGAGCATTTGATTGGATTTACTCCAACGGAGTTGCGGTTTTTGGCCTGAAAGCCAATTCGAATGAGCAAAAAGGACTGCTCTTCAAGTAGGTAGATCTATCTACTTGAGGAGCAGTCCTTTTATTTAGATAAAGCGTCTATAGCAGACGCTGTAAACGTAGGATCGTGAATCGGTTGCGCACGAAAAGCGCATCCTGCAGGGACGCCTCCACCAGCTCCGGCTCCACACCGAGCTGCTCCGGCGTCACCGGTCCTTGCACGGCCGCGAGCCAAGCGATGAGCTGCGATGGTAGCGGGACCGCTCGGGCGATGGCTTGCACATCGCCCCACTTCTCCGCGATGCGCGCCTTCAGCGCTTGCGCATCAACAGCCGTGCCATTCGCCGGGAAATTCTCGGCGATGACCATCTCGGCCATGTCCCCATAGACCTGCCGGATGCGATCCGCATCCGTAAGCTCGCTGGGGACATGGCCTTGCGCTAGGCGCGCAGCGGCCGCGTCGGCCGTGAGCCCCTGCAGCGCCTGATAGCGCTGCGCCATGAGCACGGTCGCGACGCCGACCTTCGCGCCGTGCAGCAGCGCCCGGCGGCGCTGCTGCAGTAGCACCATCTCCCAGTAGTGGGAGAGATGGTGCTCAGCCCCGGAGGCCGGCCGCGAGTGGCCGACCATGAGCATGGAAAGGCCTGATAGGATCAGGCCTTCCATCAACCGGAGCAAGCCGAGATCGGTGCGCTGCGCGATCTCGTCCAAATGAGCCGTGCAGAGCTCCACGGCCTCCAGCGTCAACCGAGCGCTCAGCTCGCAGTAGTGCTCGCCGAGGAGCACACGGCCAAGCGACCAATCGGCCAGCGACGTGTGCTTGCCGAGCATATCGCCGAGGCCGGCCGCGATCATCGCCTGCGGCGCCTTCGCCAGCACCGCGAGGTCGGCGAAGATCGCCTCCGGCGCGCAGGCCGGGATCGTCTGCTTGAAGCCGCGGACGATGAGAGGCGCGCCCACTGAGGCGAAGCCGTCCACCGACGGCGCCGTCGGCACAGACCAGAACGGCCGCTTCGTGCGATGCGCCACGAAGCGCACGATGTCGTGGACGGTGCCCGCACCCACGGCAACCAAAACCTTCGATGAAAGCGGCGTGTCCAGCATCACCTGGACAATCGCTTCTTCATCGGCCGCCACTTCCCCCATCGCGTTCTCACGAATCACGCTGATGCTCACCTTCACCTGCGCGGCTTCCAGCAGCCCGCGCAGCTTCTCTCCAGCCGCTTCATACGTCCTCCCGTCCGCGACAAGCGTCACTTCCCCATAACCGGCTTCTTTCACATACCCGGCCACCTGCTCCAGCGCATCCCGCTCAATAATGATGCGCCGAATCGGCACTTCGTGCCGCAACCCGCAAGCGCAATCCATACTCTTTCCTAGCCAAACATCCAATATCTCACTCATCCCACGCATCCTCCTCTGTCTCCTGGCTCTACCGTTCCGTCCCAACATGTACGTACAAGTTATTCTTCCCCTATTCTAGCAAAAGCTATGCTATAATGGAACACATTCTGGCTGCAATTCTTGTAACTAGAGAGGAGATCATTAACCTCATGCCTATCCAAACAGAAACGGAGCTTTACGCTCCGATTAAACAATATTTCGAGCAGCGAGGCTACACCGTTCGCGCAGAAATTAAGCATTGCGACTTAGTTGCCATTCGCGGTGATGAGCCGCCCATCATTGTCGAATTGAAAAAAAGCTTCAACATCCCGCTCCTCGTGCAAGGCATCGATCGTCTGCGGCTGACGGATCAGGTCTATGTCGCTTTCGAGCTTCCCAATAAAGGACGAGCTCCGCATCGACTGCAATGGGAAGAGATTCGACGTTTATGCCGCATGCTCGGCCTAGGTGTACTGACCGTTCAATTTTTCAAACGCAAACAGCCCGCAGTGGATCTCGTCTGCGAGCCTACTCCTTATCAATTACGCCCAAATAAGCGTGCTGCCTTGAAAGTTGTAAATGAATTTCATGAACGCAGTGGGGACTACAACGTCGGAGGCAGCTCAAAACAGAAGCTTATGACTGCCTACCGTGAAAAATCGCTGCATTGCGCCTACTTACTGCAACAGCATGGACCACTTAGCCCGCGTCTTCTGCGTGACTTTACGAGCAATAAAGCCGTAAGCTCCCTGCTTCAAAAAAACTACTACCGCTGGTTCGTACGCCAAAGCCGCGGCATTTATCATATCACCCCACTTGGGGTGCAAGCGTTAGCGGAGTATGCCCATGTTTTAGCTGCTTTTCCAGGGGCGGAGACGTCCGACTCATCTACTACCCTATCTACTTTAAACCCTTAAGAGCGAACAACAACTCGATGTATGTTCGCTTCTTCCTTCAACATCAGCAGTGCTTTATTCATCCAAATCGCCGCCTGCGCCCCTTCGCCCATAGCAATAGTCACTTGCTCCGCATGAACTCCCACGTCCCCAGCTGCCCAGACGAAAGGCACACTCGTCATTTTACTGCGGGGATCCGTTACAATGTGGCGATTCTCCAATCGCTCCGCGCCTAACTGCCGGGCCAAATCCGACTTCACTTCATTCCCGCCGAAGGCTATAAACCCGCGCTCTGCACCAATTCGTTCCCCATTTGCCAAAACAACACCGCGAAATAAGCCATTGGTTTCAGCCATCACCTCCCCAATATCTTCCGCGACATAGGTGATTCTCTTTTCCTTCAGCTTTGCTAATAACTCACTCTTCACAGCTTTCTGCTCATGATTCACATAGGTGAGCTTGTCCGTACGCGTACTAAGCGTCAAGGCCATTCCCGCTCCAGAATCACCAGAACCCATCACAATGGTCTGTTTGTTTTTAATCTCATAGCCATCGCAATCTGGACAGACGTAAACAGTCAGACCTAGACAGCTTTTCAGATTGGGCAGCTCAGGAATACGGTCTAGAAGTCCTGTAGCCAAGAGTAAGGTTGGGGCTTCATATCCCTTACCCGACTTCCCCCATAGCTCAAATCCATCCCCAGGTTTTCCTTTGTTTACAGCTTGTACAACTTCATCATTAGCGAAAGTAACACCAAGCTTCTCAGCTTGAAGCCTCCCTAATCGGCGAAGCTCTTCACCCGATACACCATCTGGCCACCCCAAAATGTTATGATAGCTTTTACATAGTGTAGACCGGCCATAGCCGGCATCTATAACAAGCACACGATGCTCATATCTCCCTAATTGAATGGCCGCTTGAAGTCCAGCAATACCTCCGCCAACAATCATGCTGTCATATTGTTCCATAACCGCACGTCCTCATCTCCTGTCATCTACTTCCTAGGATATCCGAGTTAACGCGCTTTCATGCTCATCTTATTGATTCTTAATCGACCATACCAGGGCAATTTGTGACATAGCTGCAGTCATCAAAATCCATGGAATCCAGCCCCCATCCAAATCACTGCCAAATGAGATTAAACAGGTAATTGAAATCACACGTCCAACATTCAAGAAAAATTCGCGAACAACCATACTTTCTACTTTCAATTGGCCTTTAAGCGGCAGCTTCGCAATGAGACCATAATAATAGCCTGTCATTGTATTCCCTTGCAGCGGTGCGAAAATCGAATGCAAAATCATGAAACTTACAACGGTCCATACATTAACACTACCTAGTAAAAAAGATACACCAATGAGGTAACCGAGTGTTGATATGGCTAAATAAAGTCGAGCTTTACTAGCATTTGCGTATTTAGATATAAAAATGCCCATTACGATCGATAGACTTGAGTATAATACACCGAGGTAGCCCACAATGTCTTCACGCGGCATCACTTTGAAAAGCAGAATATTCGGTAAGAAAAGCATTGTCCCTTGGAGCAAACCCATTCCCAAAAATCCAAGCAACGCTTTCAACCAGTCACGTTCTTTCTTCATAATAAGACCAGTCAGCTTCAAGTAATAAACTCGATGATGTCCACCTGATGCTTTAATTTTCAATGAAATCAGCGCCGCTAGTAAGAACATACAGAATGCTATTGAAAAGACTATGGTGTAGCCGCTCAGTCCTTCTTTTAAACGAATAATGAATCCGGCAAGCGCCGGCCCCGCTAAGGTTGCTGCTGTGAAAAAAATCATATTGAATGCAAGATATCGAATCCGGTTCTGCTCGTTAGACACATCATACATCAAGGTTAAATAACCTACCCAGTAAAAAGCACCTGCAAGTCCATTAAAAATGGCAAATAGTATATAATATTCGACCAGTTTCTCTTGGGCTAGAATGACGCTCAAATAAAAAAGACCTATGAGCATGATACCTAGACGATACGATACCATTCGGTCCTTCTTCTTAATCATGAGGCCGCCAAGTGCAAATCCTATCGGTGTTAAAATGAAAACAATCATGCTGTATGTACCATTCACTACGACACTGTGCGTTAACCGCCATAAGTATAAGTTTAAGAACACGCCCGACATGGAAGCGCCAAATTGAAAAATAGAATGAATAATTAATGAAATTACGGCCTCACGAGACAATTGCTTCTCACGCGGAAGTGAATTTCCTCTGCTATGCAGCCAAGACCTGATTCTTATTATCATCATAGACCTCCAGTCTTCTTTATTGTAACAGCCTATTCCTCTTCTGTTAAACAGCAAAAAGCCTCAGCATTGGCGCTGAGGCTTTATTACCACCCATTATTGAGTTACTTCTTAAGGCTATCCCATGTTTTCTGGAATTCCTCAAGCATTTGATCCTTCGTATACTTCTTCGCTACATAACCTTGCATAATATCGCCGAATTTTTTACTGGAAGCTTCGCCGCCTGGGAATTTGAACCAGTTCCAGCTAAGTGTCTTACCAGCTTTACTGTAAGCGATGATGTCAGCTGCCAAAGGTCCTAGAACTTTCTCATCAGCAGGAATGGATTTGAATGCTGGAATGAATTTGAATTCTTCCGTAATGTATTTCTTACCTACATCAGAACTTACCATCCAGTTCAAGAATTTCTTAGCTTCGTCTTTCACAGCAGAGTTTTTGTTGATAACCCAGTTGTTTGGTACACCAACGAACAATTTATCGTTCGCAGCAGCGTCATCGCTGATCGGCATTGGCAAGAAGCCAATTTTGATGTTCGGGTTTGTTTTTGTGATTTGGACTTGTGTCCAGTTACCTTGTTGTGTCATTGCTGCTTTACCAGTAGCAAAGTCTGTTACTTGTGTATTGTAGTCGGTTTGAAGCGGATTTTTGTTACCATATTTCAATTGTAGATCAAATAGTTTCGACCATTGATTAAATACTTCGTTACCCGGAATTTTTGCTGTTCCTTTGTTCAAGCCATCAATGAAGGCATTTGGATCCTTTTGGTAAGCAAAAGGAAGGTTTACAAAGTGGTTACCCAGTACCCACCACTCGCCATAGCCGGTTTCGAAAGGTGTGATGCCTTTGGCTTGAAGCTTTTTAGCCGCATCTTCGAGTTGTGTGAGTGTTTTAGGCAATTCGGTAATGCCGGCTTGTGTAAACAAGTCTTTATTGTATTGGAAGCCATAACCTTCTAGGTTCAGCGGTTGTCCATACAATTTACCGTTTTTCGTCATTGGCTCTTTTGCCACATCTACAAGATCATTAACCCATGGTTGATCCGAAAGATCTTCCAAGTTTTCGATCCATTTATCCATATCTGAGAAACCACCGTTGTTGAAAATGTCCGGTTTGTCACCTGAGTTGAACTTCGCAAGCAATGCTGCGCCGTAGTCAGCACCGCCGCCAACTGTATCCACCTGAATTTTAACGTTTGGATTTAGCTTTTGATATTCTTGAACGAGTTTGCCAAGTTGATCGGCGATTTCTACTTTGAATTGGAACATTTTAATCGTAACTTGTTTACCGCCTGCAGCAGGTGCTGGTGTTGCCGCTCCACCTGTTGTTGCTGATGGAGTTGGCGCTGTTTCTTTCTTCGCGCAACCAACGGCAACTAGAGATAGTGAAAGTACAGCCGCCATACTGATCATTGTTAATTTTTTCATTTAGGTAAAGCCTCCCTTTTAAGTTTCAATCAGCTTACCCTGATAACGTTTCGTTAGCTCGTCATCAGCTTACATGGTTTATTGTAAACACTTACTTAAACCCTTAACACAGAGAATATTGAACATAAAGGTGGAAGATTTTGAACATATTTGCAAAACTGTTAACCTTTTACCGATCCTGCCGTAATGCCTTCAACAATATGTTTCTGCATCGCTAAGAAGAAAATAACGATCGGCAAAACGCCAAGTGTTAGACCAGCCAAGGCCAAATCCCATTGCTTCGTATATTGACCAAAGAATGAGAACGTTGCTAAAGGTATTGTTCTCAGCTCTGGGCTATTTAACACGAGTGAAGGCAGTAAATAATCATTCCATATCCATAAACTGTTTAAGATAATGACTGTTGTGGACATCGGCTTTAACAGAGGGAAAACAATTCGCCAAAATACCCCATACGGCGAGCAGCCATCCACAGTGGCTGATTCTTCAATTTCAAGTGGAATGGATTTAATAAAACCATGGAACAAGAAGACGTTCAGTGAAACACCAAATCCGAAATAACAAATAATCAAACCGAACTTGCTATCCATTAGTCCAACTTCATTAGCCACTCGCACAAGCGGGATCATGATAGATTGAAACGGAATAACCATTGCAGCAACGAAAGCTATAAATACAAGGTTGTTGAATTTACTTGCTTTGCGCACCATTCGATAAGCGGCCATGGAACTAATCAACACAAGCCCCACATTACTGAACACAGTAATAATGAAAGAGTTCAGAAATGCACTTGGGAACTTCATGATTGTCCATACCTTCGTATAGTTGTCGAGATATAAGCTTGACGGAAGCTTCGCTGTGCTGGCGGCTAGCTCCGGAAATGTCTTAAGGGAGTTGACGATGACAAAGTAGAAAGGGACTAGGAATAATAGCCCAACCAAGATGCCAAGCACCTCGAGTGAGAACAGTCGACCAGAGTATTTTTTGACGGATTCCATTAAACTTCAACCTCCTTGCGTTTCGTATACATGACTTGGATGGTCGAAATAATGGCCACTACAATGAAGAATACTAGCGCTTTTGCTGTACCTAAACCATAGTTGTTATTCCGGAACGCTTCTTGATAAATATTGATGGAAACAGATTCTGTTGAGTTGAACGGTCCGCCTTTAGTCAAGGCAAAGTTTAGATCAAACATCTTGAAGTTCCATGAGATGGTCAGGAACAAACATACGGTTACAGCTGGCATAATGAGTGGAATGATAATGTTCTTAAGCACTTGAAATCGCGTAGCACCATCAATATAAGCCGCTTCAACCATATCTTTGGGCACATTCGAAAGTGCCGCAATATAAATGATCATTAAGTAGCCTGAACCTTGCCATATGCTAACGATGGCGATTGCCCAGAAGGCTGTAGGTGCATCACCCAACCAAGGAAGTTGAAAAAAACTGATATTAGTCAAATCGCCTAAAGTCGCGAACCCTTTGACGAAAATAAACTGCCAAATGAAACCAAGCAGTAATCCCCCAATAACGTTCGGCATGAAGAAAATAGTACGCAGTACATTTCTGGTTTTCAGTGCCTGTGTGAGCAAGAGCGCCAAAAGAAACCCGACAAGATTCGTGAGAATGACATCCGTCACGGTTATTCTTGTTGTAAACCAGAATGCGTTGCGATAGTCCGTGTCATGAAAAAGAAGGTGTTTGAAATTGTCTAGACCGTTGAACTTCACGGTTGTTGTCACACCATTCCACTCGGTAAATGAATAATAAATACTCATGAGAAAAGGAGTAACAACAATGAGCGCGAAAAAGATCAACGCTGGTCCGATAAACACCCATTGTTGGATAAGTCCTGCTAACCCTTTGTTGGCCTTCATGGGAATTTCCCCCTTACGATTATGTAACTATACCCTAAGTATAAAGCCCTTGTTCTTGGCAAAACACAGATTCTAGTGATGCATTAGGTGGAATTTGTTGACCTCTCCTGCTACAATGTAGGGTGAAAAGTCTAAAAAGAAACCGAGTTGATGCACCTTGTTTCGTCATAGTATACGTAATAAGTTAATCCTTTTTCTGCTCATTGCGACCTTAGTTCCATTCACTACATCTATTGTTGTTTCTTATATATTCACCAAGGAGAAAGTCACAGAAGACACAATTACGAATAATTCGGCCCTGATATCCCAAGCAAAAATGAATTTGTTGAACTACTTAAATGGTGTTGTCCAAGCATCTACTACGATTTATACAGGTCAGTATTCATCTGTTGGTTATCTTTACGATATTCTGCAAACCGAGCGAGAAATCGACTACATGAGTGATAAGGTTATCAAAAGCGGACTGCAGGTCATGTCTCACTCGGTTAAAGAGATCAAACAAATTTATCTTTACGCCTCCGTTAGCGACCGTTCTTATTTAGCGAGCAGCGACATTCAAGGAAGCATGATCGGTAAATATGAATCTCTTCGGCAGTTCCCCGAGAACAAAACCGTTTATTTTGAAACCACTCATGAAAGCCATAATTACAATATTGCACTTAATGTGTATTCTGCTCCAACCCCTGTCCTATCTATGCATCGTAAAATTATGTACTCCCCAAGTAACATCTCGATTGGTGAGCTGGTTATTGATCTTCAGCTGAATCTAGTCTCAGAAATATCTCAAAGCTTATTCACCCATGACCAAGAAGAACTGTATATCCTGGATGATAAGGGGTTCATCGTGTTCGGTCCTGATGTTTCTAAATGGGGACAACCTCTTGAAGCAAGCTGGGGGAATGAGGCGATTTATAGTGATCTCCAAAAAGGTTCCTATGAATGGAAAAACGGCGCTTATGCGGGGATAAATATTTATGAAAAAATGAAAACTGACTATGTGAACTGGACGATCGTGAAGCGGCTTCCCTATGAGCAATTAACGAAAAGTGCCAGACAGTTAACATTAATTAATTCTATGATCCTTACTCTGTTTATGTTGATTGTCATTGCCGGAACCATTTATATCAGCATTAAATTTACAGAGCCTATCAAACAATTACTTCGTTATATCACACGCATACAGGCGGGACAAGTTCAGTTAGGCCAATTGAATGCCGATATCGAACTCACTCGAACGGATGAAATGGGCATTCTCGCCAATCGATTCCATGGCCTGATGCAAGATTTAAATCAAATGGTCATGCGCGAATATCGCTTAGAGCTTGCAAACAAATCGAATCAGCTCATGGCACTCCAAGCCCAGATCAATCCGCATTTTCTGAATAACGCACTGCAATCTATCGGTACATTAGCTCTACAGCACGAGGCTCCAAAGATTTACGCCTTAATTTCGTATCTGGCTAAAATGATGCATTACAGTATGAACACCAACGAATCGGTTGTTCCTTTGCGTAAGGAAATTGAACATATTAAAGCTTATCTCGAGCTGCAAAAACAGCGATTCGAGCATCAATTTGAAATTATATACGACATAGAAGAAAGCACAAAAGCAATCTCTGTACCCAAGATGATCCTTCAACCGCTTGTGGAAAATTATTTCAAGCATGGTTTTAAACCAAGTGAAACCACAGGCTTATTACGTATTCAGGCAACGATGCCTACAGATCGTGAGGATGAATATTTAAAGCTCATTATTGAGGATAATGGGATTGGTATAACGGAGGAGCGGTTGCGCGAGGTAAAAAGCCGGCTGAATGCTCCATCCATAACCGATGCAGCCTGTATTGGACTTAGTAATGTGCTAACCCGAGTACAGCTCTATTTTACCGATGATGCAACTCTTGATATTGAACATGTACAACCACAAGGTCTTAGGATTGTCATTCACATTCCTATGAAAAGGGAGCAAACGGAATGAAAGTATTACTTGTCGATGATGAAAAGCATGTGCGCGACGCCATCCGTCTGCTAGTCAACTGGAAACAGTATGGCATAGTAACCATTCTGGAGGCCCAAGATGGTGAATCAGCCATTAATATGGTGAACACCCATCATCCTGAGATTATTATGACCGATATGATGATGCCCATTATGAATGGTGTAAAATTGCTCGAGTGGCTGCATACGCATGCTCCTGACTCGAAGACGATCGTTATTAGCGGCCATGACGACTTCTCTCTACTTCGCCATACGTTAAAGTATGGGGGAACGGACTATATATTGAAGCCCATTGATCCTGAACAGTTAAATGAAGCTTTAGATAAAGCCATCCAGGCTTGGAATAAGGATGAGGAGCTTCGTCATACCAATCGAGAGCTGAATATCGAAATGAACCAAATTAAACCCATGTACTGGGACAAGCTGCTATCGAACTTAATTAGCGAACCCTCAGCTTATGATCAAGCAGCCGAGCAGCTCGAGAAAGAGCTTCATTTATCTCGGACTATTCGAGAATGTCGTGTCGCTATTTTATCTTTAGATACAATGGAACGCAGTGTGAAGAACAAATTCAGTCATAATCTGGATTTACTGCTCTTCTCGCTCATTAACATATGTAATGAATTCCTCGTTAACGATCAGCGCGGTTATGCTTTCCGCCATTGGAACAGCGATAACGAAATTGTATTGCTTCTATGGAAGGATCAATCTGGCTCTGAGGCATTTCTAGCTAAAATTAATGAAGGTATACGCACCGCGCTTCATACCCGCGTGGACTTCGGTATCGGAAGCTCTCGCTCCTTCCCAGCGGATTTGGCTTTATCCTATCAGGAAGCTCGTGATGCCCTCAGACAGCGAAATCTCAAATCCAAGGAAACATGGATTCATAGTACATCGAAAACAGCCAAAACAGTTCAGCCTACGCTTAATTTCAGCAAGTATGAGGAACGGATTCAACTCGCTATTCGTAGTGGCAGCCTTGACCAAATTCAAGAAACGGTTCAAGAATGGATGGACGCCGTCAAACTGAGCGAAGCCATTACACTCGAACAGCTCGACCATTGGTGGCGAGAGTACAGGGTGATGAAGCGCCGTTGGGTACAGCAATTCTTCTCTAACATTAGTGAAGATCAGGTCAAACAGCTGCTCCTGGATGAGCCATCCAGTTTGATCGTTCCGCTTGATGAGCATGGGATCTTATCCCTCTCGCTTTGGCAGCAGGAACTCACTCGGAGTATTGTTCACTTATCGAAGCTTCTTCTTGAGAGTCAGCAGAAGGACAAAAACGTTATTTTTGAAATCGCCGAGTTCCTTCAGAATCACTATCACGAAGATGTCTCGCTTCAGGATATCGCTAATCGATTCTATCTTAGCCGCGAGTACATCTCACGGAAATTCAAACAAGAGTTCGAGGTAAACCTTTCGGACTATTTAGGCCAAATTCGCATGAGTAAAGCAAAAGTCTTGCTGCGAAATCCACATCTTCGGATTTCACAAGTAGCGGAGATGGTCGGTTACCAGGACGAGAAATATTTCAGCAAAGTTTTCAAAAAACTAGAGGGACTCACCCCAAATGAATATCGAAAAACAGCGAATTCTATCTAAAATTCTGTAAAAAATATGGAATATGTTATACTAATAAATAGAGGTGATTTTCATGAACATGCCCATCGAGACTACGACTGCGAATTCTTTCCCTCGCGCCGCTTCGAAGGCTACCAAGGTAAGAAAGAAAACGTACGTATACTTGTTTGTGGGTTGGGTCATGCTGATCGCAATCGGAGTCGCCGCAGCTATGATGTACACAGAGCATTTGAGGCAAAAAATTGCAACCGATATCGCACAGCAAACCCAGCAACAACTGCAAGTGGTTCAACAAGACTATCAGAAGCAAGTGACCCAATTGAAAGATAGTGTTACGACAGATATGAAAGCTTTACAGACCAAGGTAGATTCACTGAATGAATTGCTGGCTTTCACGAAGGACAGCGCTAACAGCAAAACCGATAACAGCAACCAGCTTTATACGCAGCTTGCCGACGTAAAGAAGAAGTTGGAAGAACTGCAAAAGAATCTGGATGTGCTAAAGTAATGAACGTAAATAGCATTCAACAAATCAACCGCGTCCTACTACTTGCAAGCGCCCCTTTTCTGGGGATGCTGATTTGGTTGCTATTCGTTACCGCGAATGTCCCTATCAACCCGTTGGTACATAAGGCGTCTACGCCGATCTCTTTTCATCAAGAAACACTTACGCTTGATAACTTGCTGACCAAAGCGAATGCTGACGCCGCGCAAACCAAATCCATCATTCAGCAATATTTCGAACTTTATGAGAAAAGTGCCACAGAAGTGGCTGCCATGCTCCAGAACGCTGCAGCACAAGCTGCCAAACCAGGCATTATCTATGATACACGGATAACAGCCAAGCTCGGCAGCCCAATCAGACAAGCTTCTTCCGGGAATATCGACTTGAAACTTTTCACTTTGAATGAAAGCAACTATAAAGGTTATGCGCTTAAAGTAAACCTTAAGAGCGATAAGGCCATTAAACTTGTGCTCGGCAAGGATAAAATTGGCTCCAGTGAGACAACACTAGATGCTGTCACACGTTATGGGGCTATCGCCGGTGTGAATGCAGGCGGCTTCGCCGATGACAATAAAGGCAAACGGTATCCCCTGGATACAACAATGATGAATGGGAAGTATGTGAATGGCTTCTTTCCTACCAACAACGATACAACCTTCATTGGCCTGAATACAGACCGCAAGCTTATTGGCGGTAAGTTCAGTTCTCAGTCTGAGCTCGACAAGTTGAACCCACTCATGGGATCTACCTTCGTTCCGGTTCTCCTGAAGAATGGTAACAAGATGTCGATTCCCTATCAGTGGCAAAGTTCACCGGCAAGAGCAGCGCGGACCATCATGGCAAACTACAAGCACGACCAACTGTTGTTTATTGTGACCGACGGTTACGACGAGAGCGGTAATTCAGGAGCAACACTTGCTGAGCTGCAGGACAAAATGCAGCAATTAGGCATTGTGGATGCGTATAACTTGGATGGAGGCGGCTCAACCACTTTAGTCATGGGGGGCAGTGTCATCAATCGCCCGTCCGATGGGAAGCTTAGACCGCTGGCCACCAACTTTCTATTTTTTAAATAACCGAAATTATTCACACTTTATTCGTTTCTTTTTTTAGAATGGTTGGGTATAATAAGCTTTAACTATATTCAAAGATCCCAAAGCAGAGAGACTTTTAGCAGGCTAAAAGATCCCTATATATGGAGGTGCAGCAATGTTTGGTTTATCAACAACATTTTGGCTCGTTAACACCGTTTTTGTATTATTCATCGTCGCTATGATGACGGCTTCCTATAACGAGGACAAAACAAAAGGTCTATAAACTGCAAGAAAAAAAGCATCTGCTTCTCCGCTAGGAGAAACGATGCTTTTTCTTTTATTACTCTTATGCTCTAACCTTCAGCAAGTTCATTTCAGTTACACATACGCCGCAAATATAGCGCTCTTTGAATTCACTGACACTTTCCATACTTCCGCAGAACACACATTTTGGACGATATCTCTCCAGTATGATATGGTCACCCTGTACCAAAATTTCGACAGGATCTCCTTCATTCATTTGATATCGCTTTCTTAACGACTTAGGCAGTACAATGCGTCCCAATTGATCGACTTTACGAACGACTCCGGCTGGCTTCATCATAGGACTTCACCTCTCTTCCGCTCACGTTTTCCATGCTCTCTACTTCATCTAGCATATCTATACGGACTGATACGGAATACTATTCGCCGTTATTTAAGAAACTCCTGCTAATAACATGCTGAAACTTTCTTTTCCTGTCAAATATGTCGGCTCAGCCCTAATATTGATAGGCCTTAAGCTCTAATCAAGACCAACGAAACCGGTCTGCCGTAAGCCCTCATACAGCATGATCGCTGCCGAATTCGATAAATTGAGTGATCTGACCGCATCTGACATTGGCAACCGCAGCAATGTTTCGGGATGCTGAGCTAACAATTCCTCAGGAAGTCCTTTCGTTTCTTTGCCAAATACAAAAAAATCTCCGTCCTGAAATGTAAAATCTGTGTAACGTTTCGTTGCTTTCGTTGACGCAAAGAAAAAACGATGCTCTTTGTAAGCCTCTAGCACCTCATCAAATGAGTCATGATACTCGAGCTTAACCGAGTGCCAATAGTCCAATCCAGCGCGTTTTAACGTCTTGTCATCCGTCTGAAAGCCAAGCGGTCTAACCAAATGGAGATACGTGCCTGTTGCTGCGCAGGTTCTGGAAATGTTACCTGTGTTTGCAGGAATCTCGGGTTCTACTAGTACAATATGAAATGCCATCTCTGTCAAATTCACCTCAATCTCTATCCTATTATAAGCGCATGCGGAATGCAATTTTACACAGGGTTAACTTTATCTTAATATCTCGATGATAGAGCGCTGTCATAATAGAGTTATCCTCGATAAAAGGAGTCCACCAATCGATGAAAAAGAAAATCCTAGTTGTTGATGACGAACCTTCCATTTCCATGCTTATAGAATTCAACTTGAAGCTTGTAGGCTTTGAAGTCCATTGCGTATTCGATGGCGAAGCTGTCTTCGATGCTATCCAAACGTTTCGCCCCGATCTCATCGTTCTCGACTTAATGCTGCCGAAGATGGACGGGTTCCAAGTGTGCCGCAAGCTTAGAAACCAGAATAACCTCGTACCTATTATTATGCTTACAGCTATGCAGGATCTCACGGATAAAATTGCGGGACTAGATAACGGTGCTGACGATTATATGACCAAACCCTTTTCACCACAGGAGCTCATTTCTCGTATACAGGCCATACATCGACGAATCCAAACCTTACCGTCCTCGACAGAAAATGCGCCCATCACGATTGGCCAAATCGCAATTAAAGCCGATCAGCGCGAAGTCATGGTGAATGGCTCCCCTATTGAACTTACACCTAAGGAATTCGAGCTGCTGCTCTTCCTGTGCAAGCATCGCGGCAAAGTCCTTAGCAGGCAGCAGCTTCTCCATGGCGTGTGGGACTATCACTTCCTCGGAGATACCCGCATCGTCGATGTGCATATCTCTCATTTGAGAGATAAAATTGAGAACAATGCGCGCAATCCGGAATATATTATGACCATCAGGAACGTTGGCTATAAGCTAACTGAACCTGTTGTGAAGGAATCGCTGGCTTAATTGCCTCTTCGCCTTTCCCCTTCCGCATTCGGCGGAGCACCAATATGAAAAAGCCCCTGATAACTCAGGGGCTTTTCTTTATGTACGCATATATAAAAGGCCATCAATTATATTGCCGCTCCGACCGCCTTAAGCCAAGCTTTGGCTATAAGTGCATGTCCTGCCGGCGACGGGTGTACGCCGTCTGGCGCCCAGAAGCTGGAGGGTGCGAGCATCGAGGCCTGCGCGAATATCCCGTCAAGCGGAACCAAAAGGGCACCAAATTCCCGTGCTAACTCCCGCACGACATTTATTTTGGGATCGAGATCCTCCCGCCACAGCTTCCTGTCTTCCGGTACTGGCAGCACGAATGGCTCGATCAGAATAAGCTTGGCCCCGAGCTCCTCTTTCGTGCGGACAAGCAGTTCCCGGTAACCTTCTTCGAATTGTTCCGCAGATGTAGGTTCGTTCCGGTCATATCGTCTCCAGCAGTCGTTAATGCCGATATAGATCGAAACCCAACTCGGCTGCAATGCAATGCAGTCCTGTTCCCAACGAGACTGCAGATCTTTCACTCGATTCCCGCTAATCCCCCGGTTCAGGAATGTCACCTGTTGTTCCGGATAAGATGAACCGAACAGTGCTGCTGTCATCAGCGCATACCCTTTACCCATATCAGCTGGATTTTCCCTCACCCTACCGGCATCCGTAATACTGTCCCCTTGAAATAATACGATGTCGCCTTGCTTGAATGGCACTCCCATTTTGCACATCCTCCTACTCTGAATGTAATCTTTTAAAATCCGTAAAGACGCCAAGGCTTATGTCCGCCGAAATAGCGAGAAACCTTCCGCGGTGATTCCACCGGAAAGATTCGCCAATCAGGCATCTCAGCACCTCGGGAGAGGATCGCTTCATCCCCCTTGCTCAAATCCAAAACGATTTCGTCTTCACCCGCTTTTACATAAACGGTATACTCGGCAACTCTGGTTCCAGATACCGTCCAGCGAATTACACCACTCCAGCCTGTCTTGATGATACACGGCTCCCCGGCCAAACTCTTCACTCGAATCATTTGGGTTTCACCATCACGTCGCACCGCGCTGATTAAGAATGCTCCTTCGGTTCGTAAATTTTCGAAAGACGCTTCTTGCCACTCGCCCGGCACAGCTGGGAATACCCGTATCTTGCCGCCCCAGCTTTGAAGCAGCATGTCGTGCATCGCTTCTGCACCGGCTAGGGGCGTCTCGATGACAGGCCCTGCTTCTTTATACATTGTATTCGGTTTAATGATCAACATCAACGATTGCAAATAACGCAAGGCTTCATCTCCTGAGCCGAGAATAGAAGCTATAGAAGCTGCCCCAGTAAGGCTGAAGCCGCGCAAGTCGCCTTCCTTTCCGATCCAATGACGAAGCGAAGTTGCGATCAGCTTTCGATCCTCTTCCTTGTCGCAGCCGATCAAATGGAGTGGAAAAATCGCAAGCAGATGACTGAAATGTCGGTGACCGTATGCTAGAGGCGTGTCTTGTCCGATCATAAACCCAGTCTCATCTACAGGTAACGGAGTCAGCCTCTCCAGAACTTCCTTCCATTTCCCGGTAAGCGGATCTTCCATAGTCAGCCGTTGGCATATTTCCAAAAGGGTCAGGCAGCCCCAGCGCAGCAAAGCAAGATCGTAATGCGCGTCGCGTACCTTAGTTTTCATAAAGGAGCCATATTCAGGTGAAATGGTAGGCGGAAGATGTAAACAGCCGTCATCGCCTTCTTCAAGAATGTGAAGATAATAATTCACACTTCTGCGCAAAAGAGGAAATAAGATGGTTTTCAGCATCTCATCATCCATGCTGTACCGATACTGCCGCCACACATTATGGCAAATCCAGTTCAAATTCCCTACCTCATCATCTACCTTGGCCCGTAAATCATAGCTGCAGCTGCGACCAAGCCCTGAGGAATCATGCCTGCAGGACTCTGGAACGTTGGTTATTAGATTTTCCCTGTTTTCGTCTAATGCGCGAACAAGCGACATGCCGATGTCCAATCGATTTGCGGTATACACCGGTGAATAACTCATTTGTACATTCATATTGAACCAAACGCCTGGCCATGGCGTTGAAGTAAGCCACGGACCTTGATTATCGATCAAGGGTTGATCCGCACGCGTGGCAGAAGCCAATTTATACATTTGTATCCAATAGAAGCTTTGGAGCCGCCCATCCGGAACCGAAATGAAGCTTTGCCGATAATAGTTGTGCCACCACTGACGGTGAACGCCCACCCATACATCAAAATCTATGCTAGATGCTTGAAGAACCGCATCAACCGCTTTACCAATTGCTGCTTCGTCATGCCCTTTAATAACGGACATGAAGCAAATTCGGCGATTCGGCGACACTTGGACTTCCTTCCATGATGTCACGCATCCATCCTCGTCTGAGTATTGCTGAATGCTAAGGTTCACGCCATCTCTGATCGTTTTTTCCACATCAGTTGCAGGTATATATTGATTTAAATTAAAGCCATCAGCGTTTTTCAGCACGTGATCAACTTCCGGGTAGGCGTACCACGCAAACTGCGTACCACGCTCCCCTTCTGATGTCTCGATCTCGATGGCCATAACCGGTTCCTCGCTATGAACAATGGAACGAAGCTTTACCTCGCCTCGGGTCGTCGTCAAATTAGCACGAAGCTCCGCGTTCCATAAGTCTACCCGCATGCTCGTCGGATGATAAATCATGCCTTCCATCTCTAAGTCAAGCTCACCAATCGGTACACGTGGAGGGAAGCCGGGTTTATCTGTCCGGTTTGCTGTTACATCTGTGCGTCCCGTGACAAAGCGGAGCACATGCCGTTTTTTCGCATTTTCCTCCCCATATACCATAGCGCCGATCGAACCATTACCAATGAAGGCCCCTTCATCCCAACTGACTGGCTTCACGACCCATTCCATATCATTGTCGGCCATAAAATGTTCCCATTCTATGTCATTCATTGCAAGCAGCCTCCCCTATCCTTTGATCGCTCCGATCAGAGCGCCCTTGACGAAATATTTTTGGAGAAATGGGTAAACAAGCAGAATTGGTACCGTTGCCACAATAATGGTCGCGTACTTCAACGTAACCGAGAGCATGGCCGAGGCGCCGTCCGAGGCCCCTAAGTTTGAGCTTGCTTCCCCTTGAAGCAAAACTTCGCGCAGCACAAGCTGCAGCGGATAGAGCGACCGGTCCTGCAAGAAAATCATCGCATTGAACCAAGAATTCCAATGACTGACGCCATAATACAATAACATAACGGCAATAACCGGCATAGAAAGCGGCAAAATGATCTTGAATAAAATGACAAAGTCATTCGCACCATCTATTTTGGCCGACTCCTCCAAGGCATCAGGAATTGCTTCGAACGCGGTTTTCATCAGAATGAGATTAAAGGTGTTAATGGCTTGAGGAATAATGAGCGCCCACAGCGAATCGACCAATCCAACTCCTTTAATCGTCAAATAGAGAGGAATCAATCCACCGCTGAAAAACATGGTAAACACGATAAACAGCAGGAGTGGTTTACGGTAAGCCAAGCTTTTCCTTGATAACGCATAGGCCCCGAATGCTGTAAGCACGATATTGAAAAACAGACCCACAAGCACAACAAAAAACGTATTCCCGTATCCTTTCAGGATCATGGGGTTTCGAAACACATTCGTGTAGGCATCCAGTGAAAATCCGAGCGGCCGCCATAAAACGCCTTTGTGCCCCATCAGAGCTCCAGCGTCACTAATAGAGGCAAATGCCACATAAACGATAGGATATATCGTAATGATCATCAGGAATGTTAAGAAAATCACATTGATAGAATCAAAGCTTTTTTCTGAAAATGTTGCCCGGTTCAGCATGATTATGCCTCCTTTCTACCATAAGCTAGTATCATTAAATTTACGGCTTAACCAGTTGGAACAAATGAGCAGAATAAAATTGATCATCGAATTAAACAAGCCAACCGCTGAGCTGAAGCTATAATTGAAATCTTGCAAACCAACCCGGTATACGTAAGAAGATATTACATCCGCCGTTTCATAAGTACCTGGGTTATAAAGCAAAATGATCTTTTCGAACCCGACATTCATCATTCTTCCGATCTCCAAAATAAGCAGAATGATGATCGTTGGCATTAAGCCGGGAAGCGTCACATTCGTCATCTGCTTCCACCTGCCTGCGCCATCTATTTTAGCCGCTTCATATTGTTCCTGATCAATGCCGGTTAAAGCCGCCAGAAAGATGATCGTTCCCCAACCGATATGCTGCCAGACACCTGAAGATACATACACGGAACGGAAAAAGCTTGGCTCAAGTAAAAATGTCGTTCGTTCCCCGCCGAAAAAGACAATCACGTCATTCAATACGCCGTCGCTGACGGTGAAATCTTTGATGATGCCGCAGATAACAACTAGTGAAATAAAATGAGGCATATACGTAATGGTCTGCACCGTGCGTTTAAATAAGGCATGTTTCACCTCATTGAGAAGAAGGGCTAGCACGATCGGTGCCGGAAATCCGAACAATAGCTGATAGAAGCTGATAAGTACTGTGTTTTTTATTGTCCTCCAGAAATAAGGTCCGGTAAAGAATGCTTGAAAATGCTCAAAGCCTACCCAATCGCTCCCCCAAATGCCAAGGCGTGGAGAAAAATCCTTAAAGGCGATAATCGCACCATACATCGGCCCATAATGGAAGATTACATAATAAAGCAGCACGGGAAAGAGCATCACATAAAGCAGTTTATTTTTACGGATATCGATCAATATCCCTAGTCGGGATCTCTTTTTCACTGTGAAGGGTATGACCGTTTCAGGACTGATTGTGTTCATTTCTCTGCTCCCTCTCTCTCCTTAGGCAAATTCCTTGCAGGTGAATACAAGCCACATACTATAGAGGCGTAGTATTCCGTATTCACCTGCAAGATGCCCAAAAGGTGTTATCTTTTGTTATAGCGGTCAAGCGCATCCTGATAAATTTTCGTCACCTTATCGATACCCATTTCATTAATGCGTTTTACATACTCATCGAACTTCTCGATGGGTTCCTTGCCCATGATGAATTTCACGAACATTTCTTCTTTATAGCTCGAAATCGCTGTGTTCAATTTGGCAACTTCTTTGCTTTCGTCTATTGTTGGTGTAATGAAAAGCGGCATAACATGCTTGGCTGCATCCGTTTCACCCCAAATTTTAATCGCTTCGTCCTGCTCCTTGAACGTATTGAAGCTTTTTCGTGCGTCACCTAGGAAAGGACCATTCGGTTTCGTATATTGAGATACCATTTGTTGAAGGTTAAACTTCTCATTTTTAGTG
The DNA here is from genome assembly GCF_013141785.1 of Paenibacillus germinis. NCBI lineage: Bacteria > Bacillati > Bacillota > Bacilli > Caryophanales > Paenibacillaceae > Paenibacillus > Paenibacillus germinis. The sequence goes on along the minus strand of NZ_WHOC01000137.1, from coordinate 57,966 downwards.
ATTTTTTCACTAAATTTAGGGACATTGTTTTCCATCTTGTAGCTATCGCCTTCGGTACCAAAGTTAAACAGCAAGCTGCCTTTTTCACCGTACGCATAATCCATCCATTTAACCGCGAGCTCAGCGTTCTTCGAATCGCCCGACACGGCTTTACTGGCAACCGGATTGTACTTGAAATCACGCTGACCGATAAAAGCGCGTTCCCCTTGCTTCAAAGTTGGATAGGGAGCTGCAACCAGCTGGAATTTCGGGTTTTTCTTCTTCCCTGTATCCATCCATCTGCCCATGCCGCCGCTTAAAAGACCTACGGTTGCCCCCGCACTGTCACTCATTAATTTGTTATCCAATGCTTTGGAATCGGTGTTAAGTGCAAAGTCTTTATCAAGCAGTCCTTCCGCATACCATTTACGTAGCAAGGTCAAAGCATCTTTAAACTGCGGGTCAATTGGTCCGTATTTTACTTTCCCTTGATCATCAATATAGAATCGATTAGCCGTTTTGAAGGCGCCAATGAATGCGTCCTGAATGTTCAGCTCGTTACTATACTGGGCAGTAAACGGTGCGGATGCACCTTTCTTTTCTTTAAATGCTTTTAATACCGTATACCATTCGTCGATCGTCGTCGGAACCTGAAGGTTCAATTCATCCAGCCAGTCCTTGCGAATCATCAGCCCACGGAATACTAACCCATTGTCGGGACGAATCATCGGAAATGCGTAATATTTGCCGCTATCCGTTTTGATCATCTTATCTAATTCTTTGTCTTGTTGAAGCAATTTCTTTAAGTTCGGCGCATTCTTGTCGATCAAATCGTTGAGCGGAAGAATGACTTTATCGGCAATCGCTTTCTCAGGTCCGCCTGGATAAGCGGCAGTCCCGCCTCCGCCCCAATTATATTCAATAACATCCGGTAATTTATTGGATGCAATCATTAGATTGAACTGCTCCTTCGATTGCCCGTCAGCCGGATGTGTATACTTCACTTTCACACCGGTTTCTTTCTCAAGCTGCATACCAAACGGCGATTCCGCCAGATTAGGAACGAAAGATGCCAAGTTGGTGTCGATCTGTTCCCAAGACGTTAACGTTTCTTGCGTACTAATTGGATACTTAGCTCCAGCCGCTGTTGGGGCAGCAGATGCTTTAGGTGAAGTCGTGCTCACACCTGCCTCTTGTTTGGAACAACCAACGAACACACTAGATGCCACTACAACGCTTAATGCCATACTAAAAGACTTCTTGTTCACATATTTTCCCATGTAAATCCCCCTCGTATGAATTGCTTCTATGCACTTCGGTGCACCGTGATTTCATTATGTAACGAAAACCATGAATCGGATATCGTTAAAACCGAAACTGCATCATTAAAATCGATAATAATCAACCTTCAATATACGCAATCGCTATGTAAAAAAGGAAAAGCCGCGCAAGCATGCTTGTACGGCTTCTTTCATGTCATTGAATATCTTTATATTTGCCCGGTGTAATGCCCTCAAATTTCTTGAATATCCGATTGAACGTATTCATGTCGGAGTATCCGACTTTTTTCGCAATGTCCGTGACAGATAAGACTTGAAGAGAAAGCAGCCGCTTTGCTTCTTCTAATCGAGTTCTGCTGATAAAATCAAGCAGCGCTTCACCCGTCTGTGCTTTGAACTGTTTGGATAAATAGGAAGGCGTTAACCCGAACTTATCGCCCACCATCGAGATGTTTAGATTCTCCTCTGAGTAATTGCTTTTGACATACAGGGTGACCTGCTGGCTAAGTTGGTTGTGCTCCTGCCCACGGTCTTCTTGAATGAATCTGCACACCTGGCTCAGCACTTCTCGAATCTGTACCTTCATCTCTTTGATGGTTGAACTGCTCATCAATCGGTCGATTTGGTCGGTTTTTACGATTAACGCCCGATTATTGCTGCTCGTACCGATTTCATCCATCGTTTTTAGCAGCGTACTTATCAAATCAAACATGAGGCACTTGGCGAGCGGAACGGACAAGGACGCGTCCGATACGTTAATCTCAATGATTTCGTCTATGATCGCACTCGATTTTTCAAAATCCCCTGACTTCACAAAATTGATCAGTTGATGCTCTACAGGCAATGGATAGTAATAACTGCTGGATTGCCTAACCGTTTCTGAACTTGGTAAATCATCGTACCCAATAATTTCCCCGCTCCCCATAACGAGCCGGTACTCCAAGGCTGCCAAGGTTTGCTGGTACGCTGATGGGATTCCGTACAGCTCCTGGTGGATGCCGCTGATCGCCACAGTCAAATGGACGTGGAAATGATCCAGTAAGAAGGACTTCACCTGCTCGGCAATACGCTTCAACTCTTGCGAATCCGGATCTGTCCCGAAATTTATGATGCACGCTTGCATATTGTCTACTTCCGTAATGAAGGCCTGATTGTGATGACCGATCACTTCTTCAGCGACATTCATAATGATGAAATGAAGCATCCTCACCTTCTCAGGAGCGGCATACTCGTCGATCTCAAACTTGCCGAAATGCTCGATGTGGAATAACAGAACAGCAAAATACGGTGAAGCCAACCGAATATCATGGGCAGCAAGCGATTCGTGTATCGGGACATTTTGTTCCAAACGCCCTTTCAGCAGCCCCTGAAGAAAATGCGAACGAATGGCATCGCGATGCTGATGCAGCCGCCTATCAATCTGTTCTTTTTCCGCAAACGTATTATTCAACGCATCCTGTAAAAATCCGTACTCGTTCGAGCCTTCATGAAAGGATATCCCTGATTTCACAGAAAAGCTCCGAATCAGTAGGTTGATTGGGTTATAATTTTTTCTCAAAAAGAGATAAGTGACAAGTCCGCCCATGATAAGGCTCAAGATCACACTGGCGTAAATCAGCTTCTTCATGTATTTCATCTTGTCATCATATAATTCGGCGGGAATCGTTGATATGTATTTCCATCCTGTGCTGCCAGAGGTGATGTAAGAAACGGCTGCCCTTTTGCCGGAGTCCTCGCTAATAAACATCCCATTTTTACCAGAAAGCTTGTCGTAATCCAGAAAGTCCGTTCTAGATTCAAAGCCAGTTGAAGCAACTAGACGATTTTCCTTATCGAGTACCGCTATCGAGGTTTTATCCGACGTGGATGGAATATTATCCAGCAGTTTGGAATCCTTAATGACAAATAAAATGACTGCGCCTGGATGATCCGGGTTAGCGAGTATGACGGATTTGGCATACATCACAGCTTTGACTGAATGGCCGTCTTCTCTAAACGTAATGGGTGCATACTCCTGGATGTAAGGCTTCTCAAAAAACTTCGCCCACTCCTCGTAGCTCATCCCGTCTTTCTCATGGATCTTTTCGAACAACATACGGCTATTCGTGTGGTCACGTGTAGATATAACCGTGTCGCTATTCCGGTAGTAGATGTAAATTTGCTCAATAAAATCATTCGCTGTCTGATACACCCGCAGATCGTTGGCAATGCTGACCAAATCGTAATAGTCACTATCGGTCAATGGCTTCACCGTATTCATGAAACCGGTTACCAATTTACTTAAAGCGATTTCCAAACTTAACCGCTCAATACCGCGAAGACTGTTATCGATCGCTTGCTCCATCTGCTCCAGGGCTGAATTGTTCGCACGGTTGACTTCCGATTCCACGACATGCCAGGCAGCTGCGTATAGAATCCCACTAATAATAATCGGGATAAGAAGGACAGAGATATAAGATATGAGCCATGTGACGATAACACTGCGTTTGTTGAACCGAATTCGAGCAAGACTCATTGGATTACCCCTCATCACCATGTTGTAACTGCTTTCACCATCATTATACAGAAAATATGGAAGGATTGAAGTTATTTCATTTTTAGATAGAACTTATATTGTATAAAAAAGGAAAGTTACGTTCAACCTACTGTTAAACTTTCAATTACATGGAATTCACCACCCCACTGAATTTCAAAATGAGGGAGCTCTCTTGATTAAGTATTTTATCAAATTATTATTAAGCAAACACACGCAAGTGCCGACTCAGCAGCAGCAACAGCCTCCCGACAATGAGCAAAAGCAGCCGCTTTTTCCGAATTTACAGCAAAATGAAGATATGCTTCGATCCATTTATTCGAATTGTTCGGATGTTATCTTGCGCTCTTTTTTAATTGGTGGAAAAACAAAAGCCTTTATTATGTACATTGAAGGATTAGCCAACGCCGATGGAATAGATGAATATGTAATTACCCCTCTGATGCGGGATGAAGCAAGAGAATTCATCGAAATCAGGCAGCTCATCGAGCAAAAAATATCCGTATCTCGCGTCAATGAATTCCATACATTTTCAACATGCAGTGAGTATCTTTCGAGCGGAAATCCGATCCTGCTGCTTGATAACGAGGCAATCGGTCTTGCTTTAGGATTGTGTAAATGGGAAAAACGCGCCATAGACGAACCTTCCGCTGAAGTGGGAATCCATAGCCCGCGTGAGGGCTTTACTGAAAGTCTTCGAACATCTACTTCCCAAATACGCCGTATTATCAAGAGTCCAGATCTCAAAATGGAAGCAATGAAAATCGGTGATTACACCCAGACGAATGTCGTCATTGCTTACATCGAAGGCATCGTGGATTTGACACTGGTGGAAGAAATCAAAAGTCGGATGGAACGTATTCGGTTGGATGGCATACTGGGAAGCGGATATATCGAGGAAATGATTGTGGATAATCCTTACACGCCTTTTCCACTCTTTCTTAGCACAGAACGCCCTGATGTGACCTGCAGCAGCTTGCTGGAAGGGCGAATAGCGATTATTACCGATGGTTCTCCATTTGTCATGATCGCGCCCATTACCTTCTTTTCGTTAATGCAGACACAAGAAGATTACTATTTTAATTACATAGTTGGTACAGCCACGCGATGGTTACGTTACTCGTTTACACTAATCTCTCTCTTGCTTCCGTCCATTTATGTAGCAATTCTAACTTATCATCAGGAGATGGTGCCTAGTGCCTTGTTAATCAGTATGGCCTCTGCTCGGGAAGCGGTACCTTTTCCAGCATTAATCGAAGCATTGATGATGGAAGTAACCTTTGAAGCCCTTCGTGAAGCAGGAGCACGGTTACCTAAACAAATAGGCTCTGCTGTCAGTATTGTTGGGGCACTCGTTATTGGTCAAGCCTCCGTTCAGGCCGGCCTTGTCTCTGCACCGATGGTCATCGTCGTTGCCATTACAGGCATCTCTTCCTTCTTAATACCACGGTATGTAGCTGGGCTAGCGATACGTTTACTTCGCTTTCCTCTCATTTTGCTTGCAGGATCTCTAGGGCTTCTCGGCATTATGATGGGCATTATCGCCCTTGTGCTCCATCTATGCAGTTTGCGTTCTTTGGGCGTTCTTTACCTGTCCAGCGTTGCGAATCCAAAGGTGAATGAACTCAAGGACGTCCTCGTTAGGGCTCCTTGGTGGAAGATGAATACACGTCCGCGCTTTACAGATAATTACAATAAGAACAGGCAGGGACCTAGCCAAAAACCGGGCCCTGACAAAAAGAATAGAAAATAATTCAATTTTGGTGTAAAGCGGCAGGTGAAGGAGGATCGGCCCAATGAAAGCATTCATAAAGCTAGTTTTATTAACTCCGATTTTTTTCATGCTTGGCGGATGCTGGGACCGTATAGAACTCAACGATTTGGCGCTCATTACAGCGTTAGCCTTTGATAAGGGAGAAAATAACCAGATTCAAGTTACCGCGCAAACCATTATTCCACAGAGCCAAGGCGGAGGAGCTGCTATGGGAGGTGGAACGGGAGGAACTGGCGGTGCAGGACGAAGGACAACCATTCGATCTGATAAAGGAATTAATATCGCTGAGGCTCTATCTAAACTTCAACGTAAAGTCCCACGGAAACAGTTTTGGGGGCAATGCAAAATCTTCATTTTCAGCGAAGAGCTCGCTAAATCAGGCATCCAGGAACATTTTGACTTCCTCATTCGCCATCCCCAGCAAAGAGAGAGGGCCTATGTATTTGTCAGCAAAGGGATGGCAGCCGATGTGCTTGAATTGTACCCCCCTATTGAACGTTCTTCGGCAGAAGTGCTGCGGAAATTATCTGACCTGGAGACCGGGATTCGAGTAAATCTGGAACAACTGAGTATCATGTTAAAAGGGGATTCTCGTACAGCCGTACTCCCACTGGTCTATGTTCTACCCAAAAACAAGTCATCCGAACCTTTCCAAACGATTCCTTATATCCTCGGAACTGCTGTTTTTAATAAAGACAAGATGGTAGGAGAAATTTCAGAAAAGATGACTCGGGGAGTGATGTGGGTCAGAAATGAAATTAAAGAATATACGGTTACCTTTCATGCTGAGGGGTCTGAAGGCTTAGTATCCTTAAGTCCCGTCAAAGCCAAAGTAAATCTGATTCCGAAGATTGCAGGTGAGCAATGGATAATGAACATCAAGGTACACACGGAAGGAAATCTTGTACAAAATGGCACGATTATGAATCCTACGAATCCAGAGTTGTTAAAAACTTTGGAAAAGGCTTACGCGCGCGATGTTAGAGAACGTATCGAATTAGCAATGGATGAAGCTCAGCATAAGTTAAAAGTTGACATTTTTGATTTTTCCAAGGAGTTCCACCGCAAATATCCGAAACAATGGGAACAAGCGAAAGATAATTGGGATCAAATATTTCCTGAAATTCAAGTACATACAGAAGTCGAAGCACAAATAACCAGTCCAGGAAATATCAATGCACCAGGAGGTATGCCTAAAGAAGAGGTGAAGGAGAAATGAGCTGGATTTTTTTCAGTTGCATTACGTTAGCTGCGTCTCTTATTTTCTGGTTAGAGTGGAGGAATCTCAAACAAAAGACGAAAAAGGACAGGCTGGCATTTGTGATGCTCCTCCTCATCGTTTGGTTATTATCCATGTTAGACCTTCCAAATACACCTGGGCCTACTACGTTTCTTGAGTTCATTTTTAAACCATTAAAGGGACTAGTTGAACAATAAGGGACTTCTAAACACGAAGGAGTAAAGTCATAGATGGAATGGAAGGTGAGCGGTGATGTTAGAAAAAGGAAAAATTTCAGCCTTTCAATTAGGCGTCATGATGTATCCGACCGTGTTAGCAACAGGTTTTCTAGTACTCCCGGCGATTGCGGCCCAGTCTGCGAAGAACGATCTTTGGCTGACAGGGATTTTCGCATCTTTGATTGGTTTTTTAAACGTTTATATGGTAACCCGCTTACACCAACTCTACCCGAATCAGACCGTCATTCAATATAGCGAGCACATTGTCGGGAAAATACTGGGGAAAATCATCGGTATGGCGTACTTCCTGTATTTTCTTCATACAACCGGAATTATTTCTCGCGAGTATGCCGAGTTTGTTAAAGGTAATTTCATGTTCAAAACCCCCCTCCTATTAATTATTTCATCCATCACCCTGCTGTGTGCTTTTGCTGTGCGCGGCGGGGCTGAACTGTTGGCGAGGAGCGCCGTGGTTTTAACACCTCTATTTCTTATACCAACTTTAATTCTGTTGCTTCTTATCCCTGATGCGGACGTAAAAAACATATTTCCTATCCTTAGCCACGGTATTTCCCCTGTAATCAAGGGAACTATCACACCACAAGCCTGGGTTTCCGAATTTTTTTTGATGACTTTCTTTCTACCATCCTTGTCCGATCCGTCAAAAGGTAGGAAATGGGCCATGATTTCAGTGTGTATAGTCATTTTGAGCATGGTTTATGTTAATCTCATCACCTTATTCTTACTTGGTCCAGACTTATCCAACAAAATCCATCCCATTCTGATCGCTTTCCGATATATTAAACTCGGCAATTTATTCGAAAATATGGAGGCCTTGCTCTTGGCCATGTGGATCGTCGGAAACTTCGTTAAAATCGGAGTTTTCTATTATGCGGCAGTTTTCTCTTTCGGGCAATTATTTCGTCTGTCGGATTACCGCTTTGTCGTCTTTCCGCTTGGCTTATTTTCAATCGTGTTTAGCATGTGGGGGTTACCCAACTTTTCTAAATTAAATTCTTATTTAAAGAACGCAGCTCCGTTTGAAATAACGGTAATCATGACGCTCATCCCGCTGCTTTTGCTTATTATGGCCGTTTTACGCAAAAGAAAAGTACCCAGTAAAGTTGATCCAACTTCATGAGATCGCCCCCTGTAGAAGGGCTATAGTGGTCACCAGTGTTGTAGTTTCTACAACATTTCACACGTCCAAAGGCTATTTTAGTCTTTGAAGTTGCAGTTTGTACAACATTTTGAACCCACTTGTTGCGAAATGGCATGTATGGGGCCAAATTGTTGTACATTATGCAACAACGAAGGGTGAGAGGCGGAATCTGGGCAGCAATTGTTGCACTTTCTACAACATCAGACGACCGAGAATATGGATTCATTCATCCCGGCAACCTCAAGTGAGCATATATGAAGATGGATTCCAATTTAAGAGACACCTACATGTAGAAAAAGGTTGGATGAATGAATCGATGGTAGGGTCAGCATGCTTACCATAAACCCAAAACATACCCTCTAGACAACAAAGGACCTGACGATAACCGTCAGGTCCTTCTTTATGTTCAATCCCCAAAAAGGAAATCATCATCCGTCAACGCTTCAACGTGAATCGTGCGGACATAACCATTCCCTTTTTTCGAGAAAAAGTCATGCTGCTTCGTCTTCGTGCTCAGACCATTTAGAACAATCGGATTAATATCCTCTTCTTCGAAAATTGGATCTACCCCAAGGTTCATGAACGCTTTATTCGCGTTGTAGCGTAAGAAAGCTTTCACTTCTTCAGCCAAGCCCAAAGGCCCATAGAGACTTTCTGTATAGCTTTCCTCATTGGCATGAAGTTCCTTCAGCAAGGCACACAATGTCTCATACGCCTCATCCTGTTCAGCAGGGCTTAACTCCGCATAAACCTCTTGTGCCAACACACCGATATACAGACCATGAATACTCTCATCGCGTAAAATCAAATCGATAATTTCGCCACTGCTCGTCATTTTACCCTGTCCGGCCAAGTAAAGCGGATAATAGAAGCCGCTATAGAACAAGTAGCTCTCCAGCAAGACAGATGCTGCCATAGCCAAGTATAGCTCTTTAGGTGTTCCAATGTTTTCGTAGAAATGGGAAATCTTGTTTGCTTTAAACTGCAAGTAAGGATTGCGTTCAACCCATAGGAACAGCTCATTGATTTCTTCCGTTGTAGACAACGTGGTGAAAATACTGCTGTAGGACTTCGCATGTATTTGTTCCATCATACCCATGAAGCTTAGCACAGCTTTGCGCTGGAGCCCATCGACATGCTCAAGAATTTTCGGCATGCCAACGCCGCCTTGCATGGTATCGAGCAGCGTAAGGCCACCGAGTACTTTCATGTAAAGTTCACGTTCTGCACCACTTAACGTGATCCATGACATTTTATCATCAGATAATGGGATTTCCTCATCTGTCCAGAACTGCATAATATTTTGATTCCAGAAAGTGATCGTAAAATCATCATCGGGACGATTCCAATTCACAGCTTTCCTGGCATTATTTAGGGTAGTGGCCGTACTCATTTATATTCAATCCCCTTCCAAATTACACCGAGCAGCTGACGCATTCCTCAACGGATAGCTGATTCGTTCGCGTGTAGTAGAGCGATTTAAGTCCTTTGTGTGCCGCATAGAGGTATAGTTTAGCAAGTTGTCTCGTCGAAACATCGCTATTAACATGTAAAATGGTTGAAATCCCTTGATCCACATGTGTTTGAATTTCAGCAATAAGATCAAGAATCTTAAACTGATCCATTTGATAAGCAGATTTATAGTAAAAGAAATTATCGCGTGCCATGAAAGGCATCGGATAGTACGTTGTTGAGTTCGCATAAGTTCGAGTCTCGATAGGTTCAACAATCGGCATGACACTCGAAGTTGCATTTTGAATATAAGAAATACTTTGTGTTGGAGCAACGGCCAATCGGTAAGCATGATAAAGACCATTGGTTTTTACATCTTCTTTTAACTTGGCCCAGTCGCTTGGTGATGGAATCGGCATTCCCTCAAACAAGGACTTCACTTTATCCGTAAGCGGACGGTAATCCGTCTCCGTGTATCGGTTGAAATAGGCGCCGTTCGCATATTCGGATAGCTCAAAGCCTTCAAAGGTTTGCCCCGAGGATTTGGCAATTTCCATACTTTTTTCAATCGAATAATAGTTCATAGCCATGAAGAACGTGCGGACGAAATCTTTGGCTTCATCACTCTCATAGCTAATTTTGTTCTTAGACAAGTAGCCATGAAGATTCATAACACCGAGACCAACAGAGTGCAGCTCACGGTTTGCTTTGGCAACTCCCGGCGCATTGCAGATCGTCGTCATATCACTAACAGAAGTCAAGGCAATCATGCCCTCGTGAACGGTTTCGCGCAGTTTCTTACGATCCATTACGTTTGCAATGTTCATGGAAGCGAGGTTACAGCTGATATCTCTAAGAATAAGATCATCTAGGCCGTAATCGTTGATTTCCGAAGTTTCTTGCAGTTGGAAAATCTCTGTACAGAGATTAGACATTTTAATCGTACCGATACCTTTCAGGGCATGATCCTTGTTGGCATTCGTACGGTTCATCATATATGGATAACCGGATTCCAGTTGGGTAGTCGCAATTTTAACTAGCATGTCACGTGCACTCATGACAACCTTTTTCTTGACTTTCGGATTGGCCAGCAGTTCATCGTACATTTCATCGAGATCGATATCATCCAAATGCTTACCATAAGCTTGCAGTACCGTGTAAGGAGCAAATACATGAAGCGGTTTGTTCTCTTCAGCCAACTTGTAGAACTTGTTCGGTACAATGAGACCGATGGACAGTGTCTTCAGTCGAGATTTCTCATCCGCATTAATTTTCTTACTATCTAGGAACTCCATAACGTCCCAGCCGAAAATGTTGTAGTAAGCAGCTCCTGAACCCTTGCGCTGACCCATTTGATCTGCATAGGAGAAAGCATCCTCCATAAGCTTAAGAACCGGCATAATTCCTTTTGCGGCGTTTTCCACACCTTTAATCGTTTCACCGCGACCACGTAGCTTGGACAAGTTCACGGCTACGCCACCGCCAATTTTGGAAAGCTGCATGCAGGTAGCTAGCACGTAGTTAATAGAATTAAGAGAATCGTCCATCTCCAGCAGGAAGCAGGATACCATTTCGCCTCGGCGGCTCTTACCTGCATTAAGGAACGTCGGTGTCGCTGGTTGCAAGCGTTGTTCCATCATCGAGACAGCAAGAACACGCGCAGTTTCTACGTTCCCACGTCCCAAGTACAAAGCAACAATAGCAACGCGATCCGGGAAATGTTCTAGGTATAAGGACTTGTCATCACTGCGTAAAGCGTAATCCGTATAAAATTTCGAAGCTGCCATGTAGGAGGCGAACTCGAATTGATTATCGTGGGCCACTTGATAAACATCGTTAACTTCATCTTGCGTATATTTCTCATATACGTTCTCGTAATAGTTTTGATCAATCATATAACGAACTTTAGAAGAAGTATCGGGGAAAGTGAGGCTTTTACTGTGGACTTCCTTCATAAAAACTTCAACAGCTTCTTTATCCTTCTCTAGTTGGAAAAAGCCATCCGCTCCGCGTTGCATCAATAAATTATTCAGCTCAATGTGCCGCAATTGCATGTACCCCCTGAACAAATCGTTCTACGTCATTTTTGGTGCCAGATAACTCAAACTTGGTTAACACAGGCACATCGTACTGCTGTGAGATCGTATCTGCGCTTTTGGCAAATCCGTCTCCCCAGTTGCGGTTACCACTTGCTGCTACTCCGATAAGACGAGAGGCATTGCTTTCTAGGAAAGAAGCTACCTTCGGAGGAACTTGACCAAAACCGGTTGTATAGGTAACGAGCACGAAAGGCTCGTCCATTTTCATCGCTTCCTCAATTTGAATCGCAGGCATTTTGAGTTTAGCAATAAATCGGCGAACATTTCCCGTTTTCGAATCGTAAGCAATCAGCATGGGCTTCCGTCTCCTAACACTCTCTTATTCTCTATCTAGTACCGCTTATGTAAGTAACCCTATATGTAGTAAACAAATGAATCATTCCGTGCAATCCAAGGTGGAATACGCCATTGTCTTTCGACAAAATATGCGGATTTCAGAATTACGCAACCTATGAAAAAGGCGCTAATCACGCGGTTTATAACGGAATTTGATTCTATTTTTTCACAAATTCTAGCAGTTGTGTGTTTCGCTTTTTTTACGATATCTAGTTGATAGATTCAAATTTATATCAATATATTGTGTTTGTCAACGAGCAAAAAGGCACTTTTTGACTACTAAAATACGTAAACCTAGACAGGGCGTGGCTCGGAAGGCTTTGAAAATATTTTTTCAATTTTGACTTGATTTTTTGAATTTGTCGAATACAAGATTAGGGCTTTGAGCTCACTAGATATTGATCCATTCCATTCCAAATATAGGCTCATTAAGCCGTCTCAGAGTCCGTCTAAGGTCATTAATAGCGAGGATGACACATTCCCTATCCAGAAACAAAAAAAGCTATTCACGTGCACACGAGGGTGCCATGAATAGCTTGATCATATTTCTTAACCGTTGCGTTTTTGGAAATCACTCATGAACTCAGCGAGCGCTTTGCAGGATGCATAAGGAACAGCATTATACGTAGATGCTCTCAAACCGCCTACACTGCGATGACCCTTCAACCCAACGAATCCGTTCTGCTCGGTTTCCTTGATGAACTTCTTCTCCAGCTCTTCATCCTGCAAACGGAACGTGATATTCATCGCGGAACGACTGCCAGTATCAACAGGTCCACGGTAGAAACCACCGCTTTGGTCGATTGCGCTATAAATTAAACCTGATTTCTCAAGGTTGTTTTTCTGGATGACAGCTAGTCCACCTTGTTCCTGAATCCATTTTAATACTAGGTTCATCATGTAGATTGAATAAACTGGTGGTGTATTGTACAGAGAATTGTTTTTGCTATGGATTTCGTAGCGAAGCATGGTTGGAATCGTTTTAGGCAGATCTTGTAATAAATCTTCCTTAACAATAACCACAGTTACACCAGAAGGACCTAGATTCTTTTGCGCTCCTGCATAGATCATGCCGAATTTCGAAACATCAACAGGACGGCTCAAGATATCACTGGACATGTCCCCGATTAACGGCACATTCCCTGTATCCGGAAAACTCTGGAACTGAGCGCCTTCAATCGTTTCGTTCGAAGTCAAATGCAGATAAGCGGAATCCGGATGAATGTTGATTTCATTTAAGTCCGGAATTTTCATAAATTTCTGTTCTTTCGAGCTTGCTGCGATGGCAACTTCTCCGAACAAGCTTGCTTCCTGAACAGCTTTCTCCGCCCATGCACCTGTAAGCACATAGCTGCCTACTTTACCTGGCTTTAGAAAATTAAGCGGAATCATGGCGAATTGTGTACTCGCACCACCTTGCAGAAACTGCACTTGGTACCCATCAGGGATGCTAAAAATTTGTTTCAACAATTGCTGCGTTTCATTATGAACTTGCTCGAACTCCGCGCTGCGGTGAGAAATTTCCATAATGGACATGCCGATGCCTTTAAATTCGACAAGCTCCTCTTGTGCTTTCTGCAGTACTTCGAGCGGTAATGCCGCAGGCCCTGCGTTAAAGTTATAGGCCCTATTTCCCATGAATGACCACACCTTTGCTTTTTTGTATTATGGCTATGATAGCAATATTCTCTTCATGCATCAAGTAAAACCTCAGTTGGCAATGCTAGGAGAAGAACGAAGAAGAGAACAGATTTGGATACAAAAGGAGCCTAATTTATTTATGACATTGCTTGATACGATAGGAGAAAGTTCTACAAACGCTGCGAATTCTGAAAAATCCAACACCTTAAGTTCCACGAACGCATCAAGTTCAACTAACAACTCAAGTTCCACAAACGCCTCCGAGACGTATCGGCTGTTCGTAGGCATTCAGCTCCCGCAAGACGTCCAGCGGGAGCTCGAGATATGGAAAGACAGCATCCAGAATGTGCTGCCTTTCCAAAAGTGGACGCATCCGCAGGACGTCCACGTCACGTTAAGCTTCCTCGGCGACGCATCCGCCGAGACGGCCGAAGCGCTGGCGGCCGACCTGCGCCAGCTTGCTGCAGCTGCGCTGCCGCTAACCCTGCACGCCGAGGGCCTCGGCGTGTTCGGACCTCCGGCGGCGCCGTCGATCCTCTGGGCGGGCCTCGCCGGCGACCTAGACGCGCTTGCTGCGCTGCAGCGCGAGGTCGCGGGCGTCTGCGCCCGCCACGGCTTCCCGGCCGAGGCTCGCGCCTATCGGCCGCACCTCACACTAGCCCGCCGCTACCGCACAGCGGCGGGGCCATTCAAACGCTCCGCCCTAGCAGCGGTTGGAGCGCCTACCGGCGGCTGGCCCGCGTGGCAGGTAGAGGACATCGTCCTCTACCGCAGCCACTTGGGCCGCCAGCCGGCGTACGAGCCGTTAGGCGTGTTCCCTTTTGAGGAACAACAGGCTACTTAACACCCTGCACATGATTTCCCACATTGGAATTAATCTCTTGTTTTTGTATAACTTTCAAGGATTATACAAACAATTTAACCGATTGGATTAGATTTAATAACAGAGGAGGAACCAATATGCCTGATTGGTTTGAAATTGTTTTACGTACATTATTAGCGGTTGGCGTACTTTTCGTTATGACGAAAGTGTTGGGTAAAAGGCAAGTTTCTCAACTTTCCTTGTTCGAATACATTACCGGTATTACAATTGGTAGTCTTGCGGCTTACATATCGATGGACTTGGATACGGATTGGTATCTTGGTTTGGTATCCTTAGCCGCTTGGGTCGCTTGCTCTTTAGGGATTGAATTTTTGCAGCTGAAAAGCAAAAAAATGCGGGACTTTTTTGATAGTAAAGGAACCGTACTTATTAGAGACGGAAAAGTTTTGGAAGAGAATTTAAAGAAGGAACGACTCACCACCGATGAACTCATGGAGCAATTACGAAAGAGATCGGCATTTAAAGTGGCTGATGTTGAATTTGCGATCATGGAGCCCAACGGGGAAATTAATGTTCTATTAACACGTGATAATCAACCGTTGACTCCAAAACATTTGGGCATCAAAGTCGCACCTGAGAAGGAGCCCCAAGCGGTTATCATGGATGGTGAAATTATGGATGAAGCATTAGCCACAATCGGTTTTAACCGGGGATGGCTTAAAACCGAATTGGATAAAATAGGTGTGACGATTGAAAATGTATTTCTAGGTCAAGTCGATTCCTACGGCCAATTGTATGTGGATTTATTTGACGACAAGATCATGGTACCTGTGCCACAGGAAAAAGCTTCCCTTTTTGCTACATTAAAAAAGTGCGAAGGCGATCTGATGTTATTCGGGCTTACAACGAAAAATAAAGCTGCAAAAGAGATGTACGAACACTGCTCGAAGCAAATGGAGGATATCATCGCACAATTGAAGCCCGTACTTAAGCGGTAAAATCCTTACGCGCTTGGCTAATCGAGCAGCGTCTGCGCTGTATGGTCACGGGCTAGCTTGAACATCTGCTGCAGCTGCTCAGCGGTGTTTCGCTCCACCGAGAGCGGCGGCAGCTCACTTTCGCCGAAGAACTGAGCGCCGATCGTTTCCAGACCGGCTTCAAGTGCTTCCCCGCCCACCAGCTCGCACAAGATGAACATCTTGTACACGTGATTTGCCGAGGGTGGGTGCGCGTGGCGCTTCTTATCGAAGACCGCCAGTAATCGCACCGGCTTGACATCATAGCCGGCCTCTTCCCGGGTCTCCTTGACGGCGACCTCCGATGGTGTGAGGCCGATGTCCGCCCAGCCTCCAGGCAAAGCCCAAGCACCGTCGGTTCTTTCCTTCACAAGCAGCAGCTTGTTCTCACTCAAGATAACGGCCCGAATATCTACTTTCGGCGTCTGATACCCCGTGTCGCTGGCGAACAAAGCCGTCACCTTATCGATCGGTGTCTCTGAGAAATAACTCAACATCTCCACGCTGATCTTGCGCAACGCCTCATATCGCTCCAAGTCATAGCCATTCTCACCGTAAGTAAGACCAGCTTGACTAATAGCCTGGATCTCTTTGGCCCATTCCAACCATGGAATATTCATCAGTAACCCAGCTCCATTTCGATATAAGTCTTAATTCCACTATAAATAGCTACCATCTCCTCAAGCTTCATCCGAACAAGCCCACTAGAAGAGGGACATACATAGTCGATCACACCTTCAACCAGAGGATCCTGTTGACTCCCCCAATTCATCCCCCTAAGGCCACTATACTGCTCATATACGCCTTTTCCTACAAAACAGGCTACACAAGGTCGAAAGGCCTGGATCTTTTGTTTCAAAATAAGTCGACCTTCTCGGTATTCCTCAGGCGTAATTTCAGCAGCTGTTAACGAGGGGCGAGCCACGATATTCGTAAATCCATACCCGAGTTTCAGCAGATCCCCATCCTCTTGAGGTTTATACAGCCGAGGTGTTAATCCCGCTTGGAAAAGGATCCGATAAAAGCGATTGTTCGGATTCGCATAATGATGACCCGTTTCTCCGGATCGTATACTGGGGTTATACCCCACGAAAAGTATCCTTAAATGCTCCTGCAGATGATCTGAAATAGGCTCTATGCTCAACGTTAAGTCACCTCCACCGGCACGATGAATTTTTTGTCTTTTTTTAATAGGTTACCATGAACGACTAAAAACCAAAAGCCGAGGCACAGAGCCCCGGCTTTCATTAGATAAACTTTAAAGACTCATAGGACTTGCCTAACACAGCGGTGGTATCACCTTTTAACCATTTATCAATAAGCGTGCTATAAACAGAGCGGAAATCAACTTCATACTTCAAATCGCCATTGTCCAAACTGCTTAAGCTCGGGTACGCTCCATAGAGACCGCCCTTCACCTTGCCTCCTATCACAAACATCGGAGCTGCTGTTCCATGGTCTGTTCCGCCGCTTCCATTCTCCTTCACCCTGCGCCCAAACTCCGAAAACATCATCACCGCAACACGGTCCTGCAGCCCTTGCGCCTCCAAGTCTTTGTAGAACGCTGTCAGCCCCTCGTCGACTTGAGTCAGCACTTTGGCATGCTGTACCTTCTCATCGGCATGATCATCGAAACCGCCAATCTGTACATTGAATATCCTTGTGCCCGATTTACCAGCCAGCAGCTTGGATACTAATTGGAGATCTCTTGCAAAATTAGTTTTCGGGTACTCCACTTTATTCGCATAGGTAGCCGTTAAAGCTTGAATCGCTTCTACACTCTTGAAGGCCTCATATCCACGGCCTGATACGACACGCAGCTGTTCCGTTTGATTCTGTACACCATACATCTCCAAGAATGCTTTGGTGATCCGATTTTTGTCCATCATCGCTGTTTTCGGATCAATCAGATGATACGTTTCTAAAGATTGAATAACGGGAAAGCTCATTTTCTCCGAAGCAAAAGCCTTGCCCCCTGCGCCAATCTGAATAGCTTTGAGCGGATTGCTGCTATCCCGCAAAGAAGACTCTGCATAGCGTGCAAGCCAACCGCTTCGACTAATCTTCGTTGGCTCAGCTGTCTGCCAAATTTCCATTGAGCGGAAATGAGAGTGATCGGGTCTTGGATATCCAACTCCCTGTACGACAGCCATCTTCCCAAGTTTATAAAGTGCAGCCAGGCCAACTAAACTCGGATGCAAGCCTACTTGATTATCTAAAGCAAGCACATCCTTCTGCTGGTAAGCCAGCGTTGGCCGCTCATCATAGTAAATCCCTTGTCCATAAGGGATTAGCGTATTAATGCCATCATTCCCGCCACTTAACTGAACAACAACAAGCACTGGTTCATCAACATCATCGTCAAAACCGCCAGCCAAAATCGATTTTCCCGTTTCCGTAAAGAAAGCCCCACCTAGGCCTAAAGTCGCAAACATGGCTGTTCCTTTAAGCAGGAAATCCCTTCTCGATAACTTCACTTTTCTCCCCCCTTGCTATTTCATTTGAGCTTCCGGGCTAATCAGCACTAATTGAAGCAAGCCTCTCAAACCCGCATTTTTTTGCTTTGTATGTATAATGGTATCGTCTGCGTAAGTGCTTAAACCCTGTAAAGTCTTATCCGATAAATCAGTGATTCCAATACGCTGACTCCACAATTTCACCCATTCTTCCGGACGATTCTGTTGTTCAGGTGTATACTCTGCCGATAAGAGCACCTTGCCGTTTAGTTGCTTGGCGATGGACTCGGCAAACTGATACCTTGATAATAAGGAGCTTGTATTCAGCCATGAGGCGCCTCCTCTCCAACCTGCAACATCCGGCGGGGAATATAGCTCCTGTCCCATCCTCCTCATCGCTTGTGCATGCCCCTTCGAAACAGTTAGCTTACAGCATTTGAGAATACCTGCAACATAGTCCGCCGGTGTTTTGATGAGAGATAACCGCAATTTCTCCTCATAAAATTCGTCAGATAGAAATAGCTCCTGAAGCACTTCCCCTAAAGTAGCCTTATTTGATATATGTTCGGCAACTTTTTGAATCCAACTTTCGGATGGGCTGTCCGTAGCAAAATATTTGAGCAGCTTTGTAGCAAGAAAGATCGGCAGCGTTTTTTGATGGAAAATAATTTCAATCACATCATCCGAATCCAACTTTCCCGTTTCTTCAAGCAGCGTTTTCGTGTCATTGTCGTGTTGTTTGGGATTATAAACTACTTTATTTTCCTTCTTATCATAGGTCCAACCAGTGAAAGCGCGCGCTGCTTCCTTCACATCAGTCTCTGTATAGTGACCTATACCAAGCGTGAATAGCTCCATGGCTTCGCGGGCATAATTCTCATTCGGTTTACCCTTTTTATTCCGATTCACATCTAGCCAAATCATCATAGCTGGATCTTTGCCAATGGCAAGTACGAGTTCTTTGAAATTTCCTAGTGCATATTTGCGAAAAAGTGTATTTTGTTGAACCATTAACGTGACATCGTTAACCTTGTAATTCGCCGTAGCAAAATGTCCATGCCAGAACAACGTCATCTTCTCAATGAGCGGCGCACTAGAATAGACCATTCGATATAACCAGTACATTTGTTGATCGGCTAATTGCAGCGGATCTAATGATTTCTTACCATCAGCGGTTAATTGATCAAATGGGGTTAGCAATGGCGCTTGATCGATCAACGCTTCTCCGGCAATAAGACGACGCACCGTTTCCTCATGACCAAGTGCAATACAAGCGGTGACTTCTTCCCCAGTGGAACCAAATCCGGCTCGATGTAATAAATAAACGACTTCCTTGTTAGTCCATGGTACTCCCATGATCTCCCCCCTCGCCCTATTTTCCAAACTGTACCACATAAATGTGTCAAAAGTGTGTGGAAACAAAAAAGGATAGAGTCCTCAGAAAATATCTGATTCTCTATCCATGAACCTATTAACGTGAGACCCTAGCTTGGATCAAAAGAAGATCGTAAGTAGCAGCGATGCCTCCCTGTATGCTGAACTTATCTTCGTATGCCTTATACATGCCTGCGAACAGCCTTCGCGAGCTGAGGCCAGGCGTAGCGGCAGCTTCCGAAGTGCTGGCTCCCATTGCTTTAACCGAAAGTAGAAAATCTCTAACGGAAGCATACGTTTCTTTTTGAATCAAACGCTCATTTTGAATACTTGAAAATCCTGCTTCCTTGAGCGAGTTTTTCCACTGAGCATCGGATTGAAACGACAGTCCGTGCCGCTGTGGTTCCATGTCACTAGCTCGATACACTTCATTAAATGACTGATGCAGCTCGTAAAACGTTCTCGGCCCGAATGTTGTGAACACCAATAAGCCTCCAGGACGAAGCATCTGCCGAAGGTGACGTAACGTTTGCTTCGGATTTTTAAGCCATTGAAAGCAGGCGCTCGAGACAACGAGGTCGAAAGAGGCTTCTTGCGCATCTGTCGACCACCTTTCTACATCGGCATGAATAAAGCTTAATCGATCTGGTTGACTATTACTGATAGCTGAATGGTTAACCGCAATTGATCGGACACGTTGTTCCGCCACTTTGATCATTCCAGGTGCAATATCTAGTGCTGTAATAGACGCTTTGGACCATTCGTTAACCAGAATTCCGGTCAGAGTACCCGTGCCACAGCCAATCTCAAGAATGTTAGACGTCTCTATAACTTCTTCGCCTTTCCACGCAATGAGAGATTTTGCAAGTTGCTCTGCCATAATGCGCTGTACATTCGCGTAAACATCATACGCCCCCGCTGAACTCCGGTTAAATTGACGCTCAATATTCGTTATCCTACTGCTCATCCCACCATCGCCTCAGTTCCTCAGCTATCTCATTTTCTCTTCCCAAAAACGGCACATGCCCGCTGTCGGGTATGGAAAACAACTCTGCTTGAGGCAATTGTGCTGCAAGCTCCTCCGCAGCGTTGTAAGGACAAATCTTATCCTCCGTGCCATGAACAAGAAGAACCGGACATTTAATTTCCGGCAGTCCAGACAAGATTTCCTCACTTCGCAAAATCTGAAGACCAGCAATTAGCGCCGAAGTTGTCCAGCTGCCAAGGAGAGGAAATCTTTTGCCAAGACCTGCCTCCCATTCTGCTTCCGTAAACATATTTTGTCGGAATTTCATTTCAACACCCTGTCGGTCCTTCATGAGACCCTTAATCATCTGCCTAACGTAGGCATCTGCCCAGCCACGGTCCAATTCTTCCTTAGAACGGGTAAAACGAGCTGTAGCCGCAAACAACACCAGGCCATCAGCATAACCTTTAACCGCTAGCCTCAACGCCAGTAATCCGCCGAGCGACCAACCTCCGATCAATAGCGGTCCAAGTAAAGCCTTCTTATACTCAGTTGTTATCAAATTTTTTACAGCCGTTTCCGTGAGCAGCAGCATTTTCTCCGGAGAATCGGCATCACTGTAATCTACGGAAACATGATGAAAATCCGGCAGTGACTCGCGAAGTCGATCGAAAACCGTATCCGGCATGCTCCAACCGGTCAGCCATAAGATGGTGCCGCTTGTCGATGCAATCATAGTCTTAGCACTCCTAGTTGAAGTCCGACAGTACGGATTCTTGCGGTGGCAGCGATCAATTCCTTATCCGTATGAGCGGCTGACAATGAAAAGCGGATACGCGCTGTACCATCAGGCACAGTAGGTGGGCGGATAGCAACCGCCGCTATCCCTTCATCTTCAAGAGCATTACTGAAACGCAGGGCCATATCATTATCGCCGATGATTATCGGAACAATTGGAGAATCGCCGGCACCGACATCAAATCCTGCCGCGCTAAGCGAGGACCGAAATAGCATAATAGCCTCGTGAAGCCGTTCACGGCGCCAGTGCTCAGTCTGTACCAAATCTAATGCTTTTGTACTGCCAGCAACAAGAGAAGGAGGCAGCGCTGTTGAATAGATGAGCGGCCTTGCCTTATTTATCAGCCAACGAATGAGTGTGTGGCTACCGCATACATAGGCGCCATACACTCCGAAAGATTTACTGAACGTTCCCATATGGACATCCACTTCATTCTGCACCCCGAGTTCATGGCACAATCCCTCACCGCGCCCCCCGTATATCCCCCCACTGTGTGCCTCGTCCACCATCAACATCGCCCCGTATTCGTGTTTGAGCAGAACGAGTTCATGCAAAGGCGCCTGATCACCATCCATTGAGAAGACGGCATCTGTAACGATCAGCTTTCGCCGTTTATCACGGTACTTACTCAATAAGAAACGCAAATGTTCCATATCGTTATGACGATACCTGGCGAGCTCCGCACGGCTCAATATAGTGCCGTCCACAATGCTGGCATGGTTTAACTGATCGCTGAAAACAACGTCACCTCGCCTTACTAGCGCACTAATAACACCAGAATTCGCCATATATCCATTTGCAAAAACAAGCGCTGCTTCGCAGTTCTGCCAATCGGATAGTGCTTCTTCAAGTCGGCCATAAGCCAATCGGTTGCCTGTCACAAGGCGCGAAGCACCAGAGCCTGCACCTTCGATGAGCAGCGCTTCACGCATCACTTCAATAATGCTGGGATGTTGGGATAGTCCCAAATAGTCATTGGAAGACAAGTTGAGCAGCGCGCGTTCTCCACGAACCGTATAACCAGGACATTTTGGGATCGAGCTGCATGCACGTAAGGAACGTATCAACGAGGCGTCCGCCATTGCCTCGAGTTCTTTTTCCATCCAATTCATGTCAGTTCCACCTTAAAGGGCACTTAATTCAATCTCAAATCCCAAATCTTCAATCATCTGATGATCCGCTCCAACATCTTGGCCTGCTGTTGTTAAATAATCACCAACAAATAGTGAGTTTGCAGCGTACAATGATAGCGGCTGCAGAGTACGAAGGTTGATCTCACGACCGCCCGCTACTCGAATTTCTTTAGACGGACAGATGAAACGGAACAGTGCCAGTACTTTCAAAGCTTTCATAGACGGCGTGCGGCCTGCATGTTCCAACGGGGTTCCCGGAATCGCATTTAGGAAATTAATCGGAATCGAATCCGCATCGATCTCGCGGAGTGCATAAGCCATTTCAACAATTTCCTGATTTGTCTCACCCATGCCGATAATCACACCGGAGCAGGGAGACATGCCGTGTGTCTTTACTTTTTCCACCGTTTCAATACGTTGGTCGTAGGTATGGGTCGTGGTGATAGATGTGTAATTGGCTTTGCTGGTATTTAAGTTGTGGTTATATCGATGTACGCCCGCTTCTGCAAGACGTTCAGCTTGCTCATCCTTCAGAATGCCCAGACATGCGCAAATTTTTAGCGGCATCGTTTCACGGATTTCTCTGACTGCATCCACCACTTGATCTAGTTCCTTGTCTGTCGGACCTTTTCCGGCTGCTACAATGCAATAAGTTCCTGCTTTGCGTGCCATGGCTTCACGCGCGCCTGCAAGCAACGTGTCTTTATCAAGCAGGGTGTATTTTTTAACCTGTGCCGTAGAAACGATGGATTGTGAGCAATAGCCGCAGTCCTCGGGGCAAAGGCCGCTTTTGGCGTTGATGATCATATTCAGCTTCACTTTTTTACCGTAAAAATGTTTTCTCACTTTAAAAGCAGCCTGCAGCAAGGGCAGTACCTCATCATTGTCAGCTTCGAGCACAGATAGCCCTTCCTCTAACGTTAAACATTCCCCACTCAACGCTTTTTTGGCAAGCGCTTGCCACTCCATATCGGCAGCAATAATTTCCATCATTTTCATCCTCCTTAGCGCTTTCGTAGGAAAGCTTTCTTGTAAACATTTGCTATAGATTAAATTTCAAAGCCTGTCTGATGGGTGCGAGTTGTATTGTTTTTTGTATGGTATGTATCAAGGTTTCTGAATTCACATCGGTGTGCATACGGGGAAATCGACCGAGGACCTTAAGGCCGCTGTATTGCTCGATAAGTTCCGCATTCGTATCAGCGCTCGGATCGTCATGCCGCTCCGTTAATTCACCGTCGTTCATTATGACGCCTACAATCGGGATTTCATGATGCCGCAGAAATGATGCAGTCAAAAGCGTATGGTTAATCGTGCCGAGGCTAGAACGGGCTACAATTAGAGCAGGTATATGAAGCTCAGAAATCAAGTCCACTACGAGAGCATCATCGGTCAGCGGAACTGCTACACCGCCTGCACCTTCAATGAGCAGCGCTTCATAACGTTTAATGAGCGGTTTACCAGCGGCGATAAGCTCATTCAGCGTAAAGGTCACACCAGCATGCTTTGCGGCGAGCATCGGAGTAAGTGGAGCTTCAAATGTAAATGGCGCCACCGCCTCTGGCCTCCCATTGATTCCCGTGCTTTGCAGCAGCCGTTCAGCATCGGTAACTCCGCTTCCAAGGAGTGCACCGGACTGCACCGGCTTCCATACACCTGCGTCCAGTCCTTCGGCGCGGAGCGCAGCGGTGATGGCTGCCGTCACAATCGTCTTCCCAACGCCGGTGTCTGTGCCTGTCACAAATAATCCGCGTATCGATCCCATGTTGACTTTGTTCATGAAATTGCGCTGCCTTCCGTGACGTCAACAATCGATTCAGCCAAAATATCTGTCATCGATTCAAGTTCAGCTTCTGTGCTAACAAGCGGAGGGATGAAGACAATTACATTACCGAGCGGCCTCGTCAGCATCCCGAGCTCTCTGGCCCTCATGCTCGTACGAACACCGATTCGTTCTACCCAATCGTAGGGCTCACGTGAATTTTTATCGCGTACGAGCTCGATTCCGATCATCAGTCCCTTTTGCCGGATGTCACCAATATGCGGTCGTTCCTTAAGTGCTGCGAGCTTATTCTCGACAAGTGACGCCTTAGCTCTAACTCCTTCAATGATGTTGTTCTCTTCAAACAGCTTCAAACTGGCCAAAGCAACGGCACAGCCAAGTGGGTTCCCCGTGTAGGAATGACCGTGAAAAAATGTTTTTTGCTCTTGGTAATCCGCATAAAACGCGGTGTAAATCTCGTCCGTTGCAAGTGTCGCTGCCACAGGCAAATAGCCGCCGGTCAGCCCCTTCCCTACCACCATCAAATCTGGTGATACATTTTCGAGATCACAGGCGAACATAGCGCCTGTACGACCAAAGCCGGTTGCCACCTCGTCGGCGATAAGCAGTACGTCATACTTGCGGCAGAGCGCTGCCATCTCACGTAAACAGCCCGGCGGCATGACAATCATCCCGCTAGCCCCTTGCACAATAGGCTCCACAATGAGAGCCGCGATCTCATCCGCGCTCGTCTCAAGCAACTTGCGCAGTGCAGTTATCGTAGCTTCCAATGCTTCTGCCGCACCCCCTTTATGGCGATAAGCGTAGGGATATGGAATAACGTGCGATGGAAACAGCATGGGACGGAACACATCATGATACAGCGGTATCGCACCCACACTAACCGCGCCAAGCGTATCTCCGTGATACGCTTGATTCATCGTAATAAACGTTGTTTTCCCCCGTGCTCCCTGGTTGTGCCAGTATTGAAATGCCATTTTGATCGCAATCTCGACACCGGTTGCTCCTGAATCCGAATAAAATACTTTATTTAATCCTTTCGGAGCGATCCCTACCAGCTTCTCTGCTAGCTCGATTGCCGGAATATTGGCCATTCCTAGAAGGGTGGAGTGGGCGACTCGCCCTAACTGGTCCGCAATCGCTTGATTTAACTCCGGTACATTGTGTCCATGTACGTTAAGCCAAACGGACGAAAAACCGTCGTAATAGGCTCTTCCCTGGACGTCATAAAGCCTGATACCTTCGCCGCGTTCGATAATGAGAGGATCAGCGTTGTTGTAGTCTTTCATCTGCGTAAAAGGAAGCCATAAGTGCGACTTGTTCATTGCAGCAAGACGTTCGTAATCCGTTGTCACAAATGATCACCATCCATATATTTGATTGTCAACTTAAAATCTGGTTTAAGGTTGACAATTGATTGTGGTTATTTTAGCAGATCGGAACGTCCCTGTAAAGAGAATTCCAATTCATCGCAGCATGTTGTTAAACATAAAAAAATGAGCAACTCAAAGCGTAGTTTACACTTTGCGTTGCTCATAATATATTTAATGGCGTCTTGTTATCGGAAACTATTATCTTAGTTTAACTGTCAATTGTTTGGCTAAATCGAGGAATGAACCCACAACACGACGAACACGTTTTTCGACATCTGGATGGATATCTTGATAGGTTACACCCGTTTGGAAGTTCTTCCGTTGGTCGCCTCCAATAGATAGCCAATCTGGGCAGTTAATGCCATGCAGATTGCGTACAATGGTTTGCATCTGTGTCAGAGAGCTTACAGCAATTGCCCCGCCTGCTGAACTTACAGATAAGACAACCTTATTATTGAAATGATCTTGTCCAAGATGATCAAGTGCATTTTTCAAAACTCCGGAAATTCCACTATGATATTCCGGTGTTGCCAACACGATCCCCTCTGCTTCAAGCATCGCTTCTTTTAATTTCTCTAGAGCTTCGTGCCCCGCATTTGCATCGTCTGGTGAATAGAAAGGGAGCGGTGTTTGATACAAGTCAATCAATGTCACCTGGTGGCCCTCTAGGGTCGCAAGATGCTTGATATATTCAGCAAGTCTTGTACTTGTCGCTGCTCTCTGATTACTTCCTGCTATCATGGTAATTTTCATAATGATCTTCCTTTCACATCTGATTCATGCATTCATTATACCTTAATTTCCATCAAATAACAGCATTAATTAGAATTATTATCAAAAGAGTTTTAATATCGATAAATGAAAAAACTGCTTCCTCCATAGAAAACTATGAAAGAAGCAGCTCGTATGATATTGATGTATAAATGCTAAGGAATTAGCAATCGAAGTAAAGGTTGTACTCGTGTGGGTGAATACGGATTGCTACAGCTTTCGCTTCGCCACGTTTCAATTCGATATAGTTATCGATGAAATCTTGTGTGAATACGCCGCCTTCAATCAAGAAGTCGGAATCTGCTGCAAGAGCATCCAAAGCTTCATCTAATGTACCAGGAACGCTGCGAATCTCAGCTTTCTCTGCATCGGACATTTCATAGATGTTTGTATCGAAAGGACCGTATCCAAGAGCGCGCGGATCGATTTTCTTTTTGATACCGTCAAGACCTGCCATCAGCATTGCTGCGAAAGCGAGGTATGGGTTAGCCGTGCTATCCGGTGTACGGAATTCGATACGACAACCTTTAGGTGTCACAGCTGCGATTGGAATACGAACTGCTGCGGAACGGTTACCTTTGGAGAATACAAGGTTAACCGGCGCTTCATAACCAGGAACCAGACGTTTGAAGGAGTTTGTACTTGGATTTGTCAAAGCAATCAATGCTGGTGCGTGGTAAAGAATACCACCGATATAGTTGATTGCCATTTCACTCAGGTTTGCATATGCTCCTTTTTCATAGAACAAAGGCTCGCCTTCATTGAAGATGGACATGTGTACGTGCATACCGCTACCATTGTCACCAAACAGTGGCTTAGGCATGAAAGTAGCAACTTTACCATATTCTCTAGCCGTGTTAGCAACGATATATTTGTATTTGAGCAGGTTATCTGCTGTTTTAGTCAATGTGTCAAAACGGAAGTTAATTTCAGCTTGACCAGCTGTAGCCACTTCGTGATGGTGACGCTCAATACGAAGACCTGCATCAGCAAGCTTGTTGCACATTTCGGAACGAATGTCTTGTTGGGAATCCATTGGAGCTACCGGAACGTAACCGCCTTTAACTGGAACTTTATAACCAAGGTTTCCGCCTTCTTCTTTACGGCCTGTGTTCCAGCCTGCTTCTTCGGAGTCAACTTCGAAGTAAGACTTATTCATGCCATTTTCGAAACGCACATCATCAAAAATGAAGAACTCGGACTCAGGTGCGAAGAATGCTGTTGTACCTACACCAGTTGTTTGCAAATATTCTTCAGCTTTTTGAGCAATGCTACGTGGATCGCGATCATAACGTTCGCCTTCAGGCGTATGGATATTGCTCATAATGATCAATGTTGGGTGCGCTGTGAAAGGATCAATGTACGCAGTCTCAGTATCTGGCATCATAACCATGTCAGATTGTTCAATACCACGGAATCCTGGGATGGATGAACCGTCAAACGCGACTCCGTTAACGAAAGTTTCTTCATCTACTTCAGTAGCAGGCAAAGAAATATGCTGTGCTTTTCCGGAAAGACCTACGAAACGAAAATCTACCCACTCAATATTTTTTTCCTTGATAAGGTTCAACACATTTTGAACTGACATTTTAAAAACCCTCCCATTTCCGTACATTCAACGTACTTTGCATGATTAATGTTCAACTTTTGGTTGTTATCTTGCACATATTATATAGCGATTAAGCTTACACAGTCAATACTTATGTCAGGTATTTTTTAAAGATGTGTAAGCTATGCTCACACTAATTCACATATTTGTCCGTCTTATATCTAAAAACATGAAAACTGGCTTCCTCTTTCGAGGAAACCAGTCATATTAGAACTATAACCGTTACGCCAAGATAACTTCTTTATGTGTATCAAACTTTTTACCAAGCAGTGGAGCAAGCTTCTCAAGATCAACAAGCAAATTAGCGAATTGATCAGGGAACAAGGATTGAACGCCATCGCCAGTCATTGAATTGTCTGGATCTGTGTGCATTTCGATGATCAAACCATCTGCTCCTGCGGCTACGGATGCCTTAGTCATAGGAACAACAAGCTCTCTACGGCCAGTACCGTGACTCGGATCTGAGATCACCGGAAGATGGCTCAATTGTTTAAGAACCGGAATTGCCGATAAATCCAGTGTATTCCGCGTGTACGTTTCGAATGTTCGGATTCCGCGTTCACAAAGCATAACATTCGGGTTACCGCCAGCAAGAATGTATTCAGCAGCATTCAAGAATTCATCATATGTGGAGCTGAAACCACGTTTGAGCAGTACTGGCGTTTGAATGGTTCCGAGCTTGCGAAGCAAATCAAAGTTTTGCATATTACGTGTACCTACTTGTAGGATGTCCGCGTATTGTGCGCATACATCAACATACTCAGGTGTCATGACTTCTGTAATGGTAAGAAGACCATGCTTCTTACCCGCTTCTGCCATCATGATCAAGCCTTCAACGCCAACACCTTGGAAGCTGTAAGGACCTGTTCTTGGTTTAAATGCGCCACCGCGGAGAACTTGACCTCCCGCTGCTTTCACTAAACGTGCAATCTCATCAATCTGCTCTGGCGTTTCTACAGCACACGGGCCGCCCATGACAACAAGCTGCTCGCCACCGATTTCAACACCTTTAATTTTGATAACCGTATCAGCCGGATGAAAGTCACGACTTGCTAATTTATAGGATTTGGAAATTTTCACGACTTGCTCAACTCCTGACATTTGACGCAACTGTTCTGCTAATTTAGGATCTGCTTGACCAATAATTCCGATTACTGTGCGATCCTCACCTTTGGAGACATGAGCTTGGACACCTTGCTTTTCTATGAATTGTACAATTTCCTGAATACGCTCATCTGACGTTTTGTTGGATGTAATGGCAATCATCTTAAACACGCTCCTTATTATATGGGTTGGAACACTTGTTTACTTCAACGCTTGTTCGCTTCTACGCTTTTAATCACTAAAGTAAATATACAACGCTTGACGAG
Organism: Paenibacillus germinis; assembly: GCF_013141785.1. NCBI lineage: Bacteria > Bacillati > Bacillota > Bacilli > Caryophanales > Paenibacillaceae > Paenibacillus > Paenibacillus germinis. Next base: position 28,778 of record NZ_WHOC01000137.1, on the reverse strand, counting down.
TTTTCGTCAAGCGTTTATTTATTTGCTATTCTTTTGTATTCGAAGGGGCAAGTTGATCTTTACGGATTTTACGTTTTTCTTTGCGACGATTCGCATGGTATTTAAGTAAGAGCATAATTGGGAAGTAAGCAATAATTCCGAGTATCAACCCAACCACCATACCGCCTACAATCAAATCCAAACCACTTCTAATAATGTTAGAAAGCATGTGGGGTAAATGATGGATCAGATAAATCTTAAAGTGCTTCGGTACCAACCAATCCCCCACTTGCTTATTGAGAATCGAGAATGGAATATAAATCACTTTTCCAAACACAAAACCAATTAACGCTCCAGGTAAATTAGCTCTTAATAAATAGACCAACGGAAAGATAAGAGCGAATGCAAAACCGGCTGTAGGTAGTGTAAACATCTCTACAAACAATCCAATTGAAAAGCCGCGTGCTACCTTGGAAGGACCGCCTTTGGCACGTAAGAGAAGTAAATATTTATATCTAAACCAGCGCTTCGTGCTTTTCCAATCGTAGCGAGCTTTCACTTTCATCATTTTCACCTTCTGAGTGCTTTGCATGCTGGTCTCAATCCCGCCCTGTGGAATAAATAGAGATCACTCACTACTCGCTGCTTTGGATTTAACAGCTGGAATGAGCTTCTTCATATTAATAGTACGCGTAATATCCCAACTGGTTTCATCTTTTAAATCATAAGCTTCCAGGTAGGAAATTACCTCTTTGGTAATAGGTGTCGGAGTTGAAGCACCAGACGTAACACCGACCTTGCGTACATTGGTTAACCATCTGCGATTAAGCTCCGTGATATCAGATATTCTATACGCTCTTACTCCTGCAATTTCCTCTGAAACTTGCGCTAAGCGGTTCGAATTATTACTTTTCGGATCTCCAACTACGATGACCAGATCGACTTCCTTCGCTTGTTCAGCAACCGCTTCTTGTCTAACCTGCGTGGCTAAACAGATCTCATTATGGATCTCAGCTTTTGGGAATAGTTCCAGTAAACGATTCATAATATGCTTAATGTCCCATTGGCTCATTGTTGTTTGGTTCGTAATAATAATACGTTGGGCTTTTATGTCTAGCCGGTCTGCTTCTTCAAGTTTTTCGATGAGGTGTACTTTGTCCGGAGCTACACCTATTGCCCCTTCCGGCTCAGGATGAGCTTTCTTCCCGATATAGATAACTTCATAGCCGTCGGCTACTTTTTCTCGAATTAAATCGTGTGTCTTCGTTACATCTGGACAGGTTGCATCCACAACGGTCAGGCCCTTGTCTCGGGCTCGGCGTCTTACCTCAGGAGATACCCCATGAGCTGTGAATATGACCGTCCCTGTTTCGATTTGTTCTAATATTTCAAGCCGGTTCTCACCATCTAATGTGATGACACCTTCTTCTTTGAAGAAATCAGTGACATGCGCATTATGAACAATCATGCCTAATATATAAATAGGTCTCGGAAGATTTAAGTTTTTAGCAGTTTGCATAGCAAGTGCCATAGCGTCTACAACACCATAACAATAGCCTCTGGGTGATATTCGGACTACTTCCATTTCTTCCACCTGCCTAAGAAACATTATTTTCTTTCATTATAGCTGATTATACAGAGAGAGGAAAGTTTGCTGGCAGCCAAATCATAAAGGTACTTCCCTCGTCTTTACGTGTTGTCACTTCAATAGACCCACCGTGTTCATCAATAATCCATTTGGCGATCGATAAACCAAGTCCAGTTCCAGACGTCAGTCCCCTGGATAAATCTGCACGATAAAAGCGGTCGAAAATATGAGGAATATCCTCTTTATCCATGCCAATTCCCGTATCGGTAATCCGAATTCCAATAAAGCTATCCGTTCGCGACGCCTCGAACCTTACGGTTCCAACGGGTGTATACTTGAACGCATTTTCGATGAAAATAAACAACAATTGTTGCAAGTAATCCCGGTTCCCTTGCACAACCGCATGTTCTAATGCATCTAAATCACCCACTTGCCAATCAGCGGTATGCTCGAGCAATTGAGCACGCCTTACCACTTCTTGAACGAGCGACATGATCTCAACTGGCTTCTTTTCCATAAGAACGCCGGCATCTGCTCTCGCCAGAGCAAGAAGATCATTGACTAGTCTGCTCATTCGCTGTGCTTCTCCTGCAATATCATGCATGGCCTCAAGTGACATCTGCATTTGATCTGGCGTAGCAAGTTCTGTACTCCCCGAAGTTTGCTTCCACATCTTTTCCAACAAGTCGACATTTCCTCGAATCGTTGTAAGCGGTGTTCTCAGCTCATGAGAAGCGTCCGATACGAACCTGCGCTGGGCGCGGTACGCTTCATCCAATTCCAGATAGGTGATCTGAATACGAGAGAGCATCCCGTTGATCGTCTCCGTCAAGCGCCCAATCTCATCAAGTGGACCGTCATAGTGGATACGTTTCTCCAGATCATCGCTGCTTCCTATTTGATTCGCGGCGTCAATGACGCGTTCGATCGGCTTGAGCGCTTTGCGTGCCAAGAACCAGCCTAGTGAAGCTGCCACAATAATCGTTAGCAATGCCCAAATCATCAGCGTATATTTAAGGGTAACAGCTGTTTTTTCATAACTGCCAATCGGTACTGCCGCTTGAAGAATCCCGATAAGTTGGTTCTGGGCATCGGACCTGATCGCTTGATTATAAATGAGGAAGTCTTGCCCAAGCACCTTGGTCTTTTCGAAAAAACCATCCTCTTGCATTAATTTATCAATCGTATTCTTCGCTAAAGGCAAAGTAACATCATAGTATTGTAAGTTAGCCGAGCGATTAAAGCTTTTGAGTGCAACATTATATAATTGCAGAAACGTATTCGTAGAGTAGAAATCCCTGCTTTCCAGTTCCAAATCAACGACGAGTCCCTTCTGTGAAAGAGCAATGCTCTTCTGAATACGCAAGGAGCTATTGCCTGCCTCCCTTTTCACATCTTGGCGAATCTGATCGTATAGGAAATAATTCAAGAAAAAATAAAGAACAATGCCAAAAAGCAGCATGGTTAGTGCCAATATCCCTGAATACCAAAGCGTTAGCCGCAAGCGAAGAGACATATTAAGATTCCCCTCTCAATACGTAACCTGCCCCCCGAACCGTTTGAATCAATCGTTTATGGCCAAATTCTTCGGTCTTTTGGCGCAGCAGCGCGATATAGACCTCCAGAACATTGGATTCACCGCTATAATCGTAGCCCCATATTTTTTCCATAATAATATCTCGTGAAAGGACACGCTTCGGATTCTGCATGAACAAGTGAAGCAAATCAAACTCTTTGGTTGTTAACTCAATCAGTTTCTCACCGCGAAAAACCTCACGTGTATCCAAATCCAAAATGGTATCCTCATAATTCAATCTATTCGTCTGCTGCTCAGGACGCTCTGTTCTCCTCCTAAGAAGTACACGCACTCTAGCCAGCAGCTCTTCAAGCGCAAACGGCTTGACCAAATAATCATCAGCACCGAGATCCAAGCCTTTCACGCGGTCACTGACTTCATCTTTTGCTGTAAGCATAAGAATCGGTACTTCGCTGCCGCTTTCACGCACTCGACGAACGACCTCCCAGCCATCAATATGCGGCATCATAACGTCCAAGATCAGCAGATGTGGTTCCGCTGTCAACATTTGCTTAAGACCATCCGCACCATTAGTCGCAGTGACGACCGAATATCCTTCAAAAGCCAAACCTCGTCTCAACATAGACGTAATTTTCTCATCATCATCAATCACCATTATGTTCTCTCTCATCGACTTTGACCACCCTTCTATCAACCATTGTAACAAATTCAGCTATCTAAGCAAAAAGAAGTAGAGCCTGCAAGCTTGCGGCCGCGGGACTCCACTTCCTTTTATTCCGAACTAACCTTTATTTATCTCTAATTTTTCTTTTATTATTGGGCAGGGGTCTCGGCTAGTGAGTTTTTATCCCCAATTGTAATAGGTACTTCCATACGCTTGCCGTCTCGAATAAGTCCCAAAGTAACTTTGTCGCCAACTTTAGTCGCTTGAACTTTGGTAATCAATTCCTGCGAATTTTTCACCTTGGCTCCGTTAATGTCTACAATGACATCGTATTGACGCAGACCAGCTTGGAAAGCAGGGCTTTTACGTTGAACGCTGCCAACTAATGCTCCGTCTGTGTTCGAAAGCTTCAGTTCACTTACCCAGTCTTTACCAATATCTTGTAGACCTACACCTAAGTAAGGAACTGGTTCTTTAGGAATTTGAACATTGTTTTTAAGATTTTCAAGAACAGAAGAAATTGTGCTAGTAGGAATGGCGAAACCAATACCTTGCGCTTGAGAACTAACGGCAGTATTAATACCAATAACTTCACCATTCAAGTTCAGTAAAGGTCCGCCGGAGTTACCAGGGTTAATGGATGCGTCCGTTTGCAGCAAGTGTTTATACTCGCGAGTTCCTTTGGAATCTGGAATGCTGATAGGACGCTCCTTCGCACTAAGCACACCTACAGTAACCGTGTGGTCGAAGCCGTATGGATTACCGATAGCAACAACCCAATCCCCAACATTCACATCTTCAGCTTTACCAAGTGGAAGGATTGGAAACTCTTTCTCGCCTTCGATTTTGAGTACAGCCAAATCCAAATCGTAGCTGTTACCTAACAATTTAGCTTTAAAAGGCTTATCATAACCTTCTACCGTTACTTGAATTTCATCAGCACCGTCCACAACGTGCTCATTGGTTAAAATATATCCGGTTTTTTCAAAAATAAATCCTGTTCCCATACCTGCTGGCTGTAGTTCACCACTGCCGGAATTATTCTGATTATTGTTAGGCGTTGTATTACCGCCGCCATTATCACCAAAGAATTGACGGAAGAACGGATCATCAAAGAGGGAATTACCGCCACGGCTTGATTGCTTCGGTTTTACTAGTGATTCAACCTTAACAATGGCAGGCCCAGCGTTCTGTGCAATAGCCGAAATGTTCCCCGGGCGAACAACGTCCAGCCCAACATTTTTCACTTCGCCTCCATTAGTGCTCCCGCTCTTCGTTGCAGCCGCTGTGGAGCTGCCCGAAGCTAGAGGCTGATTGCCAGTAAACAAATTCAATTTATCAGCGCTGAACATAAGTGCACCTACGACCAAGGCGCCTGCCATGAAAGCCGCGAAAACGCTTTTCACAGATGAACGCTTTCTTGCGTTTGGATCCCAAGGACCCGAGCCTTGTGGAGCGCCTGCTTCAGGTCCAAAACTGAAAGGACGCAAGTTTTTAGGCGGAGTAACTTCAACACTGGAGGTTCCTTCAGTTCCCGACGAAGAAGTTGTAAGCGAATGACCTTCGTTTTCTTCGTTAAAAGCCGACTTGTAAGGGCCATACGAATAATAGTAGGAAGGTCTTGCTTTGTTAGGATCTTGTGGATCTTGCGGGTCTTGATGATTAGAATCATTTCGATTAGCCTGATCATTGTTACTGCTATTGTCGTTCTGCGGCTTAAAGAAGTCGCTATAGTCTTTTTTGTTGTCTTCCATAGTTCTTACCTCCATTTGATTAATAAAGTTATAAGTGCATGCTTCTTGAAGGGATGTCTTGTTCTCTGTAGTTCTATCATGCACCTGCAACCTTAAACGAATATTAAAAAACAATAAAATGGAGGTAAAAAAAGGGCTAACTCATTGTATCCAAGCTTGTTCCACTTTATGGAGCAGTCCCGCTGCTTCTTTCACCCATTTATCTTCGATTTTGGCATCCGGATCGAGCGGAGTTTGGAATTGATCGATCAATGCGCCATAGGTTTCTGCTTCCGCATCCTGACTAAGTCCTTCATTATACACATGCTTCAGCACGAAAGGAGTTCCCACTTCGACGATCGCATCTGTTGATTCAGCATCGCCATCAATCCTTCCTGTCACAACTTGAAAAGGAATACGCAGCCAAACTAGATGGTCTTCATCTAAGTAGTGGTCGAAATAGCCATGATCGTAATCCCAATTGCCACCCAGCGCAAAATCGAATTCATGCAGGTGCTCACGGACACTATCGAAAGATTCTTGAACCTGCTCCAATGATGATGATAATGTTTTCATTCAGACACTCCTTAAGCGCTCATATTATTTTACTTACGCATAGAATGTGTCAAAATCTAGTTTTTATGTGTGGTACGTTCCTTATTATCAAACCAAGCCTTTGCGGTGCGCGAAGATAGCAAGCTGAGTCCGATCCTCTAATTCACACTTCATTAGAAGGTTGCTGACGTGTGTTTTGACCGTTTTGATACTAATAAAAAGCTCTTCTGAAATGTCTTTATTACTCTTTCCCTCTGCAATCAAAAGCAATACTTCTCTCTCTCGTGAAGTCAACCCTTCTTCCTCGGGTGTACTATTACGCTGCCTAATCCCTCTTGTAAGCGCCAAGGACACTTCCGAGTTCATAACTGGCATACCGCGGTAAGCGCTCATAATTGCATGAATCAATTGGTCGGATGAAACCGTCTTCAGCATATAACTGATGGCACCCGATTCGACGGCTTCAAGAACCTTCGCTTCCTCCAAGAAGCTGGTCAGCATAATAACCTTAACCTGTGGAAATTTACCGCAAATCAACTTCGTGGCGCCTATACCATCCAGAACAGGCATGGTCAGATCCATCAAAATAACATCCGGCAATTGATGAGAGAGTTCCTGATTTAACTTATCGAACGCATCCTGGCCATTGCTTGCTTCCCCCACAACTTCCAAACCGGGTTCCAATGAGATGTAGGTTCGAAGCCCAACCCGAACCATGTCGTGATCATCTACGATCATCACTTTAATGTTACTGCTCATTTGTTTCTCCCTCTCTTTCCTTCGTTAGCAAGCTCGACTGTCCCGTAAACCGCGGAATACGCACTCTAACTCGTGTTCCTGATCCTAACTTGCTGTCTATCTCCACTTCGCCACCAAGCTTTTGCGCTCGCTCTCTCATTGTCGATAAACCATGTGAAGCCGATGGGATGTCTCTACGTTCAAAACCTTGACCGTCATCCTGCAGCTGAAGCACATATTGGTGCTCTCTTTCATATATAGCTAGGCGAACTTGCTTAGCAGAAGCATGCTTAACTACGTTCGCAAGACCTTCTTGTATAATGAGGAAAAATTGATGTTCAATCGCTTCAGATATCGTTTCACGCAAAGAAACATCAAGTTGGCCCTGCAGTTCATGGTTTCGGCAATATTCCGGAAACCATTTCTCTAGGGCTTCTTGTAAGCTCATATCTCCCAATTCGATGGGTCTTAATTGCGAAATAAGTCCGCGCATCTGCTTCTGGGCATGGTGAGACATTTGAATAAGTTGATTCATAACGCCCGGAGCCGCATCCGGGTTTCTCTCCAGAATTTTGGGTAAAGAGGATGCTGACATATGAATGGCGAACAGCTCTTGACTAACTGTATCGTGCAAATCCCGTGCCAGTCGGCGTCTTTCCTCAAGCACAGCATTTTCCGTGAGCTCCTGATCTCGAATCGCCTCGGCCTCACCCAATTTTTGCAGCAGCTGAATACGCTCTTCAACGGCAGAGGCCATGTTATTAAAAGCATCATACAAATACAAGAATGGTTCTACGGGTTCCATCTCAATCCGACTGGAGAAATTCCCCTTGGACAATTCGAGCATGGCTACATGCAGTTCATCCACTTTGCGCTGCCATCTCTTGGTCGCAACATAACCCACCGTTAAACAGACCAAGAGAATGGCTATGACGAACCACATGCGGAATTGCCACGAAACAAGCTCCTCCTTATAATACTCAAGCACAATATATATGCTAGATACCGTGAGTAAACTCGAGATAAGAAAATAATTCAGCAGCTGCCACTTCATATTGAACATTCGCAATTTGTACATGCTCCATCCTTAACCTATCTTTTTGATTGTAATGTCACCAATAAACATGCTCGAGGTTACAATTATTTTCCGATCAGCTTCTTCATATTGCGAGGTCTGAGTTCTCACGCTGCGCAGAAACCCACTCTCACGCCGATCAAGCACTTTCATATCTCCGATAAAAGAACTTGCCATTACGCGAACTTCAACATCAATATCATTTGGTATGAATATTTTCACATCACCAATAAATGCTGAAACATGAATCGTCGTTTCTCCCAAGGGAATGGCTGCGCGAGTAAGATCTATGACGGAATCACCAATGAAATGTGAAATCTGAATCGGCTTCAGTTCCCAAGCTTCTTGTCCCAGATGCACATCTCCGATAAAACCATGCCGATGAAGTACATCACCGGAGTCGAAGTTACGTACAAAATCATCGTATTTGTGCCCATGATGGTTAAACGCATGCGTTTTCGGTTGTCCCGGTGGCTGAGGTTGCTTTAGATCCGGTTCTCCCGGCGCGTCAGGGACATCCCATATATGCTTATCATGAAACTCACCATGAATATCCTTGAGTACAGCTTTCTCTTCGTCACTGAGCTCATGCTTTGCTTCATTAAAAGTAGATTTACTTTCGCGCTCCTTCTCATTTGTAGGCGATGGTGCTCCATCAGTCCACTTGGGTTGATCCCATGGATTTCTATATTTTTCATGCTGCAATCTTCTAGCTTCACGTCTTGCCTGTCTAACTTGATTTTTCTCTTCTTTAATAGAAGGCCAATCCGGTGACTCTTTCTTGCTAGGTTTAAATATCACATTCAATCCAAATAAGATTAAGGCAACAGGTCCCAAAATCTGAAACATCTCTCCAAGCGATCGATCGGTCAGCCTTAAATTCTTCAGGAGAAAGATCGTCCCAATACAGCAAACGAGCAAACTCCAAATCGAGCCTCCCCAATGATACTTACGCTGCCAAACAAAACCAACGAGACCGTAGAAAATAAGAATGACAGGCCAATAAGTGGAAAACATATAAGCAAGATCAATATCAATAAACCCTAGTTGGTTAAGTAAATAAAGGACACCTGCCGTTACGAGGACAAGCCCCCAAATTATTCTTTGAAACATATGCGGATTCATGCTTCTTCCTCCATTTGTGTGCAACGTCGTTAAGATACCTCTAGTTTATAAGATACAGCCATGAATGAAAAGAGACGAAAGATTGATGATTCCCTCGGTCTAGAGACTGAGTTTTCGCAGAATTAGATGAATAACTGACATCAATTATTTGGAAAACGAACAATAACCATCAGATGTTATGTATTCTTACGTATATCGTTGACATGTTTATCATCAGAACCGTATAATTGGTGCAAAGAATTCCTCAAACATAAGGAGAGATCAGATTATGGATGCTATCCAACAGCTTTCTAGCGGCCTAGATACCATATGGGTGGTTCTGACAGCTGCCATGATTCTATTGATGGAAGGCGGCTTCGCTTTATTGGAGGCAGGTTTCGTCAGACAAAAAAATGCAGTAAGTATCATTATGAAAGTGTTTGTTGATATCTCTTTCGGAGCACTTATTTTTTATTTATTCGGCTTTGCCCTTATGTACGGAAAAGATGTTTCTGGATTATTTGGAACTACCGGTTTCTTCATGGGAGGAGATTTAACACATATCGTTTTAAATATCTCACATGAGACTTATTGGCTATTCCAGTGTGCCTTTGTTATCGCTGTGATCTCGATCGTATCTGGGGCTGTAGCCGAACGCATCAACTTCCGCGCTTACATTCTATACACCATCGCAATGACTGGTTTAATTTACCCCATTGCTGGCCACTGGGTTTGGGCCGTCAATGGATGGCTCGGCAAATTAGGCATGGTTGATTTCGCAGGTTCAGCTGTCATTCACGCACTTGGCGGCTTCTCCGCTCTTGCCGCAGCGATGATCATTGGTCCACGGATTGGCAAATTTTCCGCTAACGGTACGGCTAATATTGTCCCACCATCCAATTTGCCGCTTGCCTCTGTAGGCGCATTTATCCTTTGGTTCGGTTGGTTTGGCTTTAACTCAGGAAGCACGCTAAGTGCCACCAATACTTCGATCGGCCACATTGCAGTAACCACCATGCTGGCAGCAGCGGCGGGCAGTGCAACGTGCATTCTATTCACCATGATGCGCTACCGCAAAGCCGATCCCCCTATGGTTATCAACGGCGCTCTTGCAGGGCTCGTCGGCATTACCGCAGGCTGTGCTTTCGTTAGTGATGCTGCGGCCATTTTAATCGGAGCAATTTGCGGGATCGCAATGGTTTATGCAACAGAAATACTTGAAGCAAGACGGATTGATGATCCAGTCGGGGCTTTTCCTGTTCATGGTATCAGCGGCAGCATCGGGACTCTCGCTGTAGGATTTTTTGCACAGCCTGACGCGATTCGTGAAGGTACTGCTGGTTTATTTTATGGCGGAGGCTTCAGCCTTCTAGGTGTTCAAGCATTAGGACTTGTTACGATTTGTATATGGGGATTCGTTATTACATGGGGTTGTATGAAGCTAATTCAACTTATCGTTCCACTGCGAGTTAGTAGAGATGAGGAATTAGTCGGATTGGACGTCGGTATCCATGGTGTTCCGGCTTACAGCCAAGAGGATGGATTTTTGGACTTAGAACAACTAAAAAAAGGTCAATGAGAACAATAAAAACCTTCCAATTGGAAGGTTTTTTTGTTTGTATTAAGAAAGCAGCTCTTCAATCTCATCCGGTACTGAGATCACATCGCCAGGTTTGGATTCATTCATAATTTGTCTCGCATGGGCAATTTCAGCTCGAAGCTTCCTAACTTGCTCCATGGGTTTCTTCACATAGTGGATATACTCGACAGCAAGATGATGGTCAGGTTTCTTACCAGAAAACATGCGGCGTAATGATGACATCGTCTGATAAGCGCGCTCTTCTTTCATTCTTTTGATTTCATAGCGCTCTACTACCTGCTCAATATCCAGGACCTGCTGTTCCTTGCGGACAATGTAAGCTTCCAAGAAAGGAAGTACCTCTGCAGCTTTCCTTGGTGTTCTTTGAGGTTTTCCGTCCAATCGCAAAGCATTCAGCATGATCACTCACCTATCTCCCCGTGTCAAGATTTATAACAGTAATCTTATTTTACACCAAAATAAGCGATTTGAGAACCTTTATTTCAATATTAAATCGATTCCTACAACACCAACAGGGGTTCCCGTGTCATCTATTATCGCTTTTGACATCGTGATACACGGTTTTTTAGTAATAGCTGACACGTATTCCGGAGAAACGAAGAGTTCTCCCCCCATCGCACGCTTCCACCACTCTCTGCCCTTAGCATTAACTAGACCTGCCTCAGGCATCGAATAGATGAAGGTTCCATCCGCGCGGTTAGACCAAATTGCTTCAATGCCGGCCGTTTTCTGCAATACAGTGCCTAAATGGGAAGCATGCTTACCATCAATCAATGAAGTTATGTCAGGTATTAGTACAAGTGAGCTAAGTACTTGCTTCATTTCTTGGATATTTACATGAATCGTACCTTCTTTATTTTGCATACCTACCGCTTGTATCGCCTGTATCAGTTCCTTAGAGGAACGATCTAGATTTTGGTTGATATGCTGCAGCATCGATACTTCATGGCGCTGCTTTTTCATTTGATCCAAGGTAATCTCTACACTAGACATCGTCTCATTCATCAAATCAACAACTTGACCCAGTGATGTTCTTGTACCTGAGACAAGCGAGGACTGATGTTGGGTGGAGCTTGTTGTACTCGATACAAGATTATTGACGTTCAGAATCAACGCGAAGATCGTATCGATCTTGTCTTTTATTACTTTCATCTCAGCAATCCCATGAGCGACAGATGCCTTCTCTTCAGCAACCGCTGTCACAACTTGGGAAACACCGCTCTCGATGGATGCCAATAGTTCGGAAGATTTCGTAACTGCTTCATGACTTTGTGAGGCCAGCTTCTTAATTTCTTGTGCGACGACAGAAAAGCCTCGTCCATGCTCACCCGCTCTGGCTGCTTCAATGGATGCATTAAGCGCGAGCAGCGAGGTTTGAGTCACTACTTCCGCAATAAATGTATTGATTTCTTCAATCTTGGAAGTATGTCCGGTCAAATCCTGAATCTTCCTCTGCATGGTATCATTATTAATATGTAGATCATTCATGACTTCATCTGTGGCATTCAGTGACCGGCATACATCGACCACCGTATCTTTGGTTTGCTCACTCTCTTGATGCATATGTAAGGACGAATCTAGAATTTGGTCTGCTGCAGCCGCTACCTGCTGAATCGCAGCGAATGCTTCCTGCAGTTGTCCAACGGCTTGATTACTTCGTAGCTTTAGATCCTCTTCTCCTTGAATCGAAGCATCGGCTATTTGCAAAAGATGTCCGATCGAACGATTGACTTCCTCAACAGCAGCTGCTAATCTGTCCGCTACAACCTGTGATTCTTGTATAAACGTTCGGAATTGCTCTTGTTGGCCCTTATAATCGTGGCTATTAGATGATCTTGATGATCTGGTACTAAGCCAAGTAATACTACCTATAAACAAAAAAACAGCCAAACTTGCAGCCGTAAACCACCGAGAGGAAGTAAATAATGCGAATACACTTACCGTAATACCAATGAGAATAAGAGCATACAACCAAGCTTTGAGTTTCATTTCTGCGCGCATAAGCAATTGGAACTCCTCCCAAAAGGAACCTAAATGTTAGTTTTTGTTACATTATATCGAAAATAGGAGATGTTGAAAAGAAATAAAAAAACAGAGACCTTTTCAGATCTCTGCTCTTTATCGCTTTTCAGCTTATTGATATTTCATTATTTATTTTGGTTTTGTGTATTCGTTTGTTGCTGCTTGTTCGCTGCTGATGTTTCGGCAGCAAATTCTACGTCTTGAGCTACATTCGAGCTCAAATTTTTATTCTTGTTGTTCTTGTTCTTAGCCATGTTCAATCACCTCCTGTAAGTATAGGATTTCCCAAACAGGAGAATTTATGATGGAAATGTTCGGCTTTGTGAAAAGCTAATTCTCGTCATAGTGCTTTGGTAGGTGCGATGATCTCATCCTTTAGTTGATTCCAGATGAGTTCGGTCACTTTCCCATGCCCTTCTTTGACGATAAATACTTTAACCGTCTTCTTACCCCATTCTTTATAAACCTGATCCTTTGTGTCGAAATACAGATCAATTTTCTTACCTTTAATTGCGCTGCCTGTATCTGCAACAACGCCATAGCCATAACCGGGAATAAACAAGACAGTTCCAAGCGGAAAAACGTTCGTGTCTGCTGCGATCGTTGATAAGGATTTATCATCCCGCTTTACTCTAATACCTGAATACGTGATCCCATACTCAGGATGATCCGGATTTTTCCCTGTTGATTCCTTACCTGCAAAATAACCGGTGGCTGTCACTTCGACTGCCTTGAGCTTGGACAAATCTGAGTCTAACTTCGGAACATAACGATAATTGATTTGTTGCAGGTTTTCTTGCGCAACGGGCAGTGAAGCTGGTGCCGTTTTGACCGGAATAACCTTTTGCTGCTGATCTTGTATATGGGTGACGGAGTTTGCCGTCGTGTAGCTTTGGTCACTTTTGCCCGTCGTCTCTTGTCCGAAAAGTGCCATCAGAACAACGATGATCGACGCACTAAACCATTTAGACTGAGTCAAAAAATTGGTTAACATTACTATTTTTTAATACCTCCCCTACTATTGCAGGTTGTCCAATACCTACCACCTTTAAACCTCCGGATGCAGACTCACTGTTTAAGGTGTCCTAATCACGCTCCCCTATACATACCCAATTAACTGAATTTGAAAACAAAAAAGCAGAGAAGATTATCTTCTCTGCTTCATTTATAGGATTGAACTCTTAAAGTTTCTTGCTAATTTCCTCGTTAATCATGCCAATCACTTGATCAATCGGATGGGTTCCTAGATCCCCTTGACCACGTTTTCTAATCGATAAGCTTTCGCTCTTCACTTCGTTTTCACCGACGACTAGCATATAAGGAATCTTCTCCAGCTGCGCTTCTCTAATCTTATAACCCAGCTTCTCATTACGATTATCTGCTTCAACACGAATACCGGCTTCGCGTAGACGCTCAGTCACGAGATTCGAGAATTCTTCGAATGCCGGAGATACCGGAATGACTTTGGCTTGGATAGGCATCAACCAAGTTGGCAGCGCACCAGCGAAATTCTCAAGCAAAAAGGCAGTCATACGTTCCATAGTACTGATAATCCCTCTGTGAATAACGACCGGACGATGTTTCTGACCATCTTCACCTGTGTATTCAAGCTGGAAGCGCTCTGGGAGCAAGAAATCAATTTGCGCTGTTGAAAGTGTTTCTTCTTTCTTGAGTGCTGTTTTGATTTGAACGTCTAGTTTAGGACCATAGAAGGCCGCTTCACCTTCAGCCTCGTAGAAATCAAGTCCTAGCTCTTCAACAACCTCACGCAGCATGCGTTGGGAAGTTTCCCACATTTGATCATCTTGGAAATACTTTTCTGTATCCTTAGGATCCCGATAGGAAAGACGGAAACGGTACTCTGTAATTCCGAAATCCGCATAAACCTGACGAATCAGGTTCACAACGCGGGAAAACTCTTCTTTAATTTGATCCAAACGACAGAAAATATGAGCGTCATTCAGTGTCATGGCACGAACACGGTGTAGGCCTGTTAAAGCTCCTGACATTTCATAACGGTGCATAGTACCAAGCTCAGCAATCCGAATCGGCAGATCACGGTAGCTGCGCATATCGCTTTTATAAACCATCATGTGATGTGGACAGTTCATTGGACGTAGGACAAGCTCCTCGTTGTCCATCACCATTTTCGGAAACATATCCTCGCTGTAATGATCCCAGTGCCCGGATGTTTTGTACAACTCAACATTAGCGAGAACTGGCGTGTAAACGTGTTGGTAACCCAAACGTTCTTCCAGGTCGACAATATAACGTTCCATTGTACGTCTCAATTTAGCACCGTTTGGCAGCCAAAGCGGTAACCCTTGCCCAACCTCACGTGAAAAAGCAAACATTTTAAGCTCTCTGCCCAGCTTACGGTGATCACGTTTCTTAGCTTCTTCCAAAAGATGCAAATGCTCATCCAGCTGCGCTTTCTTAGGGAAAGCAGTGCCGTAAATACGTTGCAGCATTTTGTTCTTCGCATCTCCACGCCAGTAAGCACCAGCAACGCTCAATAATTTGAACGCTTTGATTCGGCCAGTTGATGGCAAATGCGGTCCGCGGCATAAATCAAAGAATTCACCCTGGTCATAGATAGTAAGTACCGAATCTTCCGGCAGATCACGAATCAATTCCAGCTTAAACGGATCTTCCATTTCAGTGAAAATGCGAATCGCTTCCTCCCGGGAAACAACGCGGCGAGTAATCGCCAGGTTCTCACCGGAAATACGCTCCATTTCCTTCTCGATTTTCACCAAATCTTCGGGATTAAGCGGTGTTTCCAAATCGATATCATAGTAAAATCCGTCTTCAATGACAGGTCCAATCCCTAATTTAACCGCTTTTTCACCATAAATACGTTTAATCGCCTGAGCCATCAAATGCGCTGTGCTGTGACGATACATCTCTAATCCCGCTTCACTATCGAGCGTTAGAATTTCAACGTCTGCATCATTTTCCAAGGAGAACGACAGATCCACAGATTTCCCGTTAACTTTGCCGCCAATCGCATTTTTCTTCAGTCCGGATGAAATGGATTCCGCCACTTGTTCAATGGTCGTTCCAACTGCGTACTCTCTCACTGCGCCATCTGGTAATTTTACTTGAACAACCATTTTTGTTCCTCCTATAGGTTCATTTTTGAACGCAAAAAAGCACACTGCATCCCAAAAGGGACGAGTGCGCTCAGCTCGTGGTTCCACCCTAGTTCGATTCGCTGCATGCCCACAGGGGTAAGGCGAATCCTCATCAGCATTCGGTAACGGGAATGACTCCGGTATTGTATACTAACGATCCTGCAAGTCAGGTCGAATTCCACAACACGGCTACAAAGGGGTAAACGATCTGAATAGCTGAAGGAGATTGCAGCCTAGTCTCCTCTCTCTGAGCAGTTCTTGCAGAAAGTTCATGTCTTTGATATTAACGCCTTCGATCACTATTATAATTGCCTCATCGCTCAAGGTCAAGGGGACAGTTGATCTTGTTTCTTGGCTTCACCCAAGAAGATATCACAAGTTCGGCAATAGGAGCAGACTGTTGTTCGATCTTCAAATATTTGTCTAATCGTCTTGATGATTGTTAATTCGGGATCTCGCGTATGGATGTAGATATTTGCCGGAGATACCGTAATGAGTGTGCTAACAATCATGTCCTCGAAATTAATATCTTTTTCAAGTACTTCTAGCTTAAAGGTTGTATCGAATTCATTCGCGTCTATGAGTTCAAGCTGATCATTCAAGATGACAAACTCATGCCCGCCTTTATGTATAAGATGAGCAACGGGGATCTTGGCTTCCTGAATATATACAAAGTACTGCAATAGAGAAATAAATTCCTGATACTGGCGATCCATCATAAATTCATCAATGGCATACTCAGCTATCTCTCGCAGCTCCTCGGTATAATCCTGTAAGCGAAATTTGAGAAAACCATCCAAGCTTAGTCGCGGAGTTTCCTCCAGAGACTGCGTGAGCTGCTCCGTTAGCATTTGTTTGCGGCGAAGTCTTGCTGAGCTGCCATTCAAAATAGGCAATTCCTCAATGACCGTCTCGGCACACATGGATTGCTTGCAGTACCCTTCTATGGCTTCCACATCGTCTATGGCTTCATATTTAAATTCTTTAACAATCAAATCACGCAAAATAAGCAACTCTTTCTCTGCGATGATATGATCAGCCAAAACGCCAGCAAGTCCTTCCCTTACTTCTTTGTGAATTGAAGATATTTCTCTTTCCTTCATCCTCACTTCTACTCGAATATAAGCATGTGTTTCATGTAGATCAAATGGGGCTGTTACTCCACTTTCAGCGTTATGTAAAAGCTGCAGCTCACGTTCTATCTGAGCGCATAGCGAACGTACATAGGCCTCATCGGCATTCATTACAACTATGGCAAACAGTTCCATCGGCTAACTCCTTTCATCAATACATCCTCCTCCTAAGAGTATATGGTCGATAGGAATCAGATATACAACGAACAATTTGCCATTTCCATTCCTCATTTTTTGTCGAATCTCTAGTTAATATATGCCAATCTCGCAAATTGACGCATTCAATCAGCACAAACAGGACTGGAATCGGAAGTTACGAATTTCTCTATTCTTTGTCACCCGAGCAATTAAAAAAAAGCCTCCAAGTTGGAGGCCTTTTTTAGTAGATAAGAAAGTATAAGTTTTATACTTTTGCTTCGCATCTACCTTGACAAACGCGCTCGTCCCAGAAGGACGACGAAGTCGTTTATCCTTGGCTAGTTCTTCATCACGAAATCCTTATCGATCTTGTGCCATTATCCTAAGTATGATTCAAAAATACTCTTTACAAGCAAGAATGGTAGTGCACCAATTGAGACAAAAGCATAAAAAAATCCTTGAAGAAAATTTTTGAATAGTTTCACAAGAATCACTCCTATCATGTTTGTCTAAATTGTGAACTACTTCAATTATACTCCTTTTTCAGAAACAAACATGAAAATAACATTAATTTTTTCATAGCTTGTCCAAGTAAAATTTGAAAGAACAAAGAATTCAAACGCAATCCCCGTCACCACCGCTCCTGCCACTGATGTAGCAATTCGAATCCAAGGAGTACTCGTTGATTTCGCGTATCTGGCACCTGTCCCTGTTTCCGAATAAGGCTCCTTAGACTTCCAGGTTGACCACTCATCTCGATGTCGGTCAAAGGTAGGCTCAGCTCTCTCCGTTGACGGATTTCTATTCGCTTGATTCTCTCGAGCCGCCTGTGATTCACGAATGATCCGTTCGACTCGCTCACCTTCCGATTCAATCTGACTGTTCCAGCTTTCGTGAACTTAACCTTAAAACTTGAAAGCGAAACTCTATGGAGTGATTTCGATCATTTAAGCTGCAAATCTGAGGATCGCGGGGAACGAGGAGCCTTTATTTCGGTGATTATGTCGATGGGGAACCCGCACGCGGAACGTAGAGGCTCTATTTTGGTGTTTTACTTGTTTTTCCACGTCGAAAGTGGGAAATAGAGGCTCCTCGTTCCGCGAAAACGTGAATTACGCTGTTTTGAGCAAAATAAGGCTTCTACGTTCCGCTAAAATCTGGTGATGCCAGGTACGTGTTGAGTTTGGGAAACGTTTGGCTACTTAGTAAAAGGAGCGGCTGGGAAGATCACCTTGACGGTCCTTTTTGGTTTTAAAGGATATCCGTAATTCTGTATTCACGTCCCCGTGGGACTGCTTCTCCACATGTATCCCTTCCATTTCCGATTTCATTTTACAACACCACAGATCGGCATCTATCATAATCTCCTATACAATAAAAAAAGAGAGCAGCCGCAGCTACTCTCCAAATTACATTATTAGTTTTGCATCACGAAATCTTTATCGATAACGAGCGACTCATCATCAAACACTCGCAATGTTTGGTATTTCGTATTCCGCTGTGCAGGAATTTTACCTGCTTCGCGAATGATTCGCAGCGTGGAGTTAACGTTGACCTTGTGCGTTGTACCCGCCGCGGAGACTACATTCTCCTCAATCATCGTACTTCCAAAGTCGTTGCAGCCGTAGCTGAGTGTTTGCTTGCCAACTTCAGGTCCCATCGTCACCCACGACGATTGGAAGTTAGGAATGTTATCCAGCATAATTCGGCTAATCGCCAGCGTCTTCAAATACTCCTCAGGCGTGACTTTCTCTACCTTCATGTTCGTATTATCCGGTTGGAATGTCCACGGAATAAAAGCTAGGAAACCTGGTGTATTGAGCTTCTGAAACAGAACATCATCTTGCGCATCACGGATACGCAGCATATGAAGCGCGCGCTCTTCCATGGATTCGCCAAATCCGATAACCATGGTACCCGTTGTATGCATACCAATTTTGTGAGCGGTTTGCATAACGTCCATCCAATCGCGCCATGAACCTTTTAACTTACTAATTTTGCGTCTAGTGCGATCATCCAGAATTTCTGCGCCGCCACCAGGCAAAGAATCGAGTCCTGCTTCGTGTAATTGACGAACGACTTCCTCTAAAGATAAACCATCCGAAACATCTTTCATTTTCATAATTTCAGCTGGTGAGAAAGAATGCATCGTAATGTCAAAACGTTTCTTAATTTCTCGAAGGATATTCGTGTAATAGCTAAATGGAAGATTCGGATTCGTGCCGCCCTGCATGAGGATTTCGGTCCCATCTACATCCAGAGTCTCTTGGATCTTCTGGAAAATGGTTTCATCCGGCAATACGTAACCTTCTGATGAACCCGGTGGACGGTAAAACGCACAAAATCTGCAATAAACGTCACAAATATTCGTATAGTTAATATTCCGCCCAATGACGAATGTCGTTATTGGATCGGGATGCCATTTCTTCATAATCTGATTAGCGGTGTCGCCAATCTTCTCTATTTGATCGGATTCGAAAAGCGTAACACATTCCTCTATATCAATTCGTCCGCCTGACTGTGCTTTATATAAAATGCGATCAATCGGTTTCAAAGCTACTCACTCCTTTACTTTCTGAAGGCTTGTATCCACTAATCGTACCATATTCATGCCAAAAAAGCAGCAATATGCTGCTTTTACCAAGGTGTATTCCATTTCAAATATGAATAATTTCCGAATTAATGGAGGTCTAACCGCGAAGGGCTTGTTCCAAATCTTCAATAATGTCTTCGATATCTTCAAGACCTACCGAATATCGCACAAGACCGTCTGTAATGCCGCGCAGTAAGCGAACTTCTTTCGGCATCGAGGCATGCGACATCATAGCCGGATAGGACAAGATGCTTTCCACTGCGCCCAAGCTTACCGCAACGAGTGGAATACGCACTTTGCTTAATAGCTTTTTCGCTTTCTCGCCGGAACCAACATCGAACGAAACAACCGCTCCATAGCCTAAAGACTGCTTTTCATGAACGTCTCTACGAGGGTGGTTCGGAAGTCCCGGGTAGTAAACAACATCAATATCAGGCTGCTCTGAAAGCCAATTTGCCAGTCTACGAGCACTAGTTTCGGACATTTCCATACGAGCTCGCAAGGTTTTCATCCCACGGATCAACAGCCAAGAATCTTGAATGCCTAGTACATTCCCCATGCCATTCTGGATTTGTTTCATTCTGCGACCAAGACTGTCATTAGCGACTACAGCCAGTCCAGCCAGAACGTCACTGTGTCCGCCGAGGAACTTCGTTGCGCTATGCAGCACAATATCGATACCCAGCTCGATTGGACGCTGATGATAAGGTGTCATGAACGTATTATCCAGCATCGTAAGCAAATCGTGCTCTTTAGCAAAAGCTGCTACTTCCGCGATGTCAGTTATTCGGAGTGTCGGATTCGAAGGAGTCTCGATAAATACGGCTCTTGTGTTAGATCGCAGTGCAGCACGTACTTGGGCGATATCCGTCATATCAACGAAAGTCGACTCAACGCCCATACGATTCATAATCGTTGTCAGTAAGCGATAAGTACCACCATATACATCTTCGGTACAAATAACATGATCACCCTGCGACAACAGCATGAAGGCTGATGAAATAGCCGCCATACCCGAGGCGAAAGCAAATCCGCGTGTACCGCCTTCGAGTAATGCAATGTAGTCTTCCAGAGCTTGCCGGGTTGGATTGCCGGAACGGGTATAGTCATACTCTGGTGAGACTTCTAAGTCGGCTTGATGAAAGGTCGAGGCTTGATACAGGGGCACACTGGATGCCCCTGTTGCTTCATCGATCTCTCCACCGAAATGAATGAGCTTCGTTGCGAATTTGCCATGCGGCTTGCGTTTATCATCTTGTGGATGGTTCATGATAGCGAATCTCCTTCCAATTCGGCTTGCGCCTTGCTGAGAGCTTTCGAAAGATCCGCAATCAGATCATCAATATGCTCGATGCCCACAGAGAAACGTAGAAGACGGTCATCTACACCGATTTGCTGACGAATTTCGAGTGGAATATCTGCATGTGTTTGTACAGCCGGATAGGTCATAAGTGATTCGACACCGCCTAAGCTTTCCGCGAAAGCAATGAGCTCTACGTGACGAAGAATCGGTTCAATCAGTCTTGCATCCTTTACTTTAAAGGAGAAAATGCCTGTGTTTCCACTCGACTGCTTGTTTTGAATCGCATAACCAGGGTGCGTTTCAAGCGCTGGGTAGTAAACTTCACCGATCAGCGGGTGTTCTAATAAGAACTTTGCGATTGCCGTTGCATTCTGCTCATGACGCTCCATGCGAAGCGCAAGCGTCTTCATCCCCCTCATAAGGAGCCAGCTGTCTTGCGGTCCAAGCACAGCACCAATGGAGTTGTGCAGGAAAGCCATCTGCTCCGAGAGCTCTTTGCCCTTGGTCACGATGAGACCTGCGAGCACGTCATTATGACCGCCGAGGTACTTGGTCGCGCTATGAATGACAATATCAGCACCAAGCTCAATAGGACGTTGAAGATACGGCGTTAACAAGGTGTTATCGACAATTGATACTATGCCCTTTTTACGAGCCCATGTACACACAAGCTCAACGTCTGTAATCATCATCAGCGGATTCGTCGGTGTCTCAATGACAAGCCCTTTGGTATTTGGCTGGTAAGCCGCTTCCAATCCGTCTAAATCATTCGTATCTACATACGAAGCGGTCACACCAAAGCGCGACATGATTTTCTCAAGCAGACGGTACGTTCCGCCATATAAATCCAAGGAAACAATCAGATGATCTCCTTGGCTGAAATAAGCAAAAATGGTTTGCAGCGCAGCCATTCCTGAGGAACATGCAAAGCCCGCATCTCCAGACTCCAGCTGAGCAATAGCATCCTCGAGCACCTTGCGTGTCGGACTTTTCGTACGTGCATAGTCGAATCCTGTACTTTGCCCAAGCTTCGGATGACGGAACGCAGTAGCTTGGTAGACTGGGAAGCTGATAGCTCCAGTAACAGGTTCTTCAATAGACCCAATTTGGGCGAGACGACTTTCGATTTTCAACAAAGGGAGTTCCTCCTCAGGGATATGGGTTCGAATTACAATTGCGAGCTTGCCAAGCTTTCGTTGATGTTAGCGTTCAGTTCAAATGGTGTTTCTTGATAGACATAGTAATTCAACCAATTGGAGAACAGAAGATTCGCATGCGCTCTCCAAGTATTATAAGGCTGTCTACTCGGATCATTATTCGGGTAATAATTTTTGGGGATCTCGATTGTAAGCCCTTTACTCACATCCCGATCGTACTCCCATTTCAATGAACAAGCATCATATTCCGAATGTCCTGTTACGAAAATATGCTTCCCATCTTGCGTTGCGGCGATATAAACACCGGACTCCTCAGATTCCGATAAAATTTCCAAATCCGGACATTGTTCAATGTCTTCACGACTAATATCCGTATGACGAGATTGTGGTACATGAAAGACTTCATCAAAGCCGCGCAGCAGCTTTGTATTCGGTACCTGAACAGTATGAGGAAAAACACCGAACATCTTGTTCTCGAGCGCAAACTTTCGCACACCGAAATGATGATACAGGCCCGCTTGAGCAGCCCAACAAATATGCAAGGTAGAAGTGACGTTGTGCTTGCTCCAATTCAGGATTTGCGTCAATTCCTCCCAGTAATTCACATCTTCGAATTCCATCTGTTCGACAGGAGCACCCGTGATAATCATGCCATCCAGCTTTTCATCTTTAATATCGTCAAATGTTTTATAAAACATTTCCAAGTGCTCGACGGAAGTGTTCTTAGAAGTATGAGTTTTCGGATGCAGAAGCACGAATTCCACCTGCAATGGCGTATTCCCGATTAAGCGCAGCAGCTGCGTCTCCGTCGTTTCTTTGGTTGGCATCAGATTCAATAAAGCAATTCGAAGTGGACGTATATCCTGGTGATACGCGACGGATTCGTCCATTGTGAAGATGTTCTCTTGGTTTAAAATTTCTTTGGCAGGCAGGTTGTCAGGAATCTTGATCGGCATCCTGTTCACTCCTCTTCATTAGTTTTAAATGGATAAAAAATGCAAAAATGACCTTCTCTGGAATCAGAGAAAGGCCATGGAAAATCAAAGTCAATGTCCTTCTCTTATCTCCCAGATTCGCTTTAATCAGCGTTTCCGCAAGAATTAGCACCGTGCATCCCTTTGCTTGCAAAGGTTTGTCGGTTGCCGGGTGTCATAGGGCTAGTCCCTCCACCTACTCTTGATAAGAAAATGTAACGTATGCGATTAAAATTATCATACTATAAATTCAACCAAAGTCAAGGCATGAAAGACTTGTCAAGAGAAGAAATTGAAACGGTATGTCCCCTTATGAAACAATTGTTACAAAACGTATCAAAGGAATATGTTTAAGCCAGCTTAAAAACGGGTTATATGATATTAAAACAACGAAATATATATAACAACACCCTATTTTATAAATCTTATTTCATGAAAAGAGGTCATTTATGTCAACCCAAACGATCGATAGCTTCTCTGCTTTTGCCTCATTGAACCGCTTTTTCGCCCTGATTGAAACCACAAAACCAACGATTCAACAAGCAGAGGATGCTGCCGCCCTGTTATGCCGTATTTACGGTGCTAACAGTGAAGAAGTATTGCTGCAGCGCGGTGATCCTGAATTAATTGAGATTTACAAAGAAATTAAAAATAAAATTTTAAAAGCCGCCATGTAAGTCATGGTGGCTATTTTTTTGACACCTACTGAGCATTATTTCCATACTTTATCTAAACAACAATTTACCCAGTTTCAGCAAACTTTTATGGCTTGAAACGTGATATATGAAGGGTTATACTAGACAAGTATTCGACACGGACGAAAAAGGAGGGCATACGTTTGGACGGAGAACCGAGGAGTAGAACCTGCAAGGATCTTAAACAATTTAATAGTGTAGGAATGCAGTCGGTTATTCCTTCATCCGGAGCCTTGCTCTAAATGATGAACTAACCGGCTGATTCCATTCAAAGGGGTGGATCAGATGAAAACACGGTGGGTTCAGAATGGCATTTTTACGTTGGTTGATGACGTGACTATCGCCCTAACACCTCCAGAAAGAGGCTTTTATTGGATTGATGCAGGGGTAGAGGACTTAGAGATCCTTCAACCTTTGTTCCATCTTCATGATTTGGCCGTGGAGGATTGCTTAAGCGAAGAGGAACAACGTCCCAAAATTGAGTTTTACGATTCCCATTATTTTATCGTTATTAATAGTATTCGATTTGATGATGAAGAAATTTTCCTTCGCGCACTTAATCTATTTCTAAGCAGACATGTCATTATTACCGTTACTAGACAAAAAATTAATGAACTTCGAGCTTTGAAACCTTTTCTCTGGGAAGAGGAAGTAAACAGCGCCGATCGTTTCCTATACCATCTGGTCGATCTTGTCGTCGATAATTATGTGGCGGTCGGTGACCGTATCGAGGCCAAGATTGAAAAGCTGGAAGAAGATATCCTGGTGGCAACGAAGAAGTCGCATTTGAATGAAATTATTGGACTTCGGTCAGAGATTCTATGGCTCAAAAAAGTACTTGTTCCTCAGCGCGATGTCATTGGAACACTTGGTAAAAAAGAGCTTAGATTAATTGACCATCAGCTGCAAAAATATTTCGGAGACATTTATGAAAATGCCGTAAAGATCGTGGATACGTTTGATACGCTGCGCGATCTCATGGGCAACTTACGAGAAGCCTATCAGTCTAGCGTCGCTAACCGTGCGAATGAGATCATGCGCGTTTTCACAGCAACTTCGACGATCTTCATGCCTTTAACGTTCATTACCGGCGTGTTCGGGATGAATTTTGATAACATTCTCGGGCTTCATGTGGCTCATGGCGATGAAATTGTTTTGGCGTTCATGGGTGCATTGGGCATTGGCATGTATGTATTATTCCGCAAAAAAGAATGGCTGTAGGTACTTTTGAACTTAGAACTGTAAGGGCTTCTTGAAGCAGTAAGCTGCTATCAAGGAGCCCTTTTTGTCCTGTTTAAAGCAACTTAATTTTAACAAACTTCCGTTTCCCCACCTGAATAATATCCCCCTCCTTTGGGGTTATTTGGTCATGAATTTGCATGATCTTCTGTTCATTGATCTTCACTGCCCCTTGTTCCACACTGCGTCTTGCTTCCCCGTTGGAAGCTTGCAGTTCTAGTAAAACGAGAAGCTTAATGATGGAGATTTGGCCTTCTTCCAGCTGGCTGATACTTAGAGTCATTTCTTCGATGTCTTCGGGCAAAGCTCGCTTTTGGAACACGGTTATAAAATGCTGTTCCGCCTCTTCTGCTGCCTGCGTACCATGATACATTTGCACATATTCCTTAGCCAGCTTCATCTTGGCATCTCTCGGATGGATGGCACCTGCTTCTAGTCCTCGTTTGAGATCATGCAGGGATTCATTTGAGATGGTCGTTGTTAACTCATAGTATTTGGTCATGAGCGAATCCGGAATCGACATCGTTTTGCCGAAAATTTCGTTAGGAAGCTCATCGATGCCAATGTAATTTCGCAAGCTTTTGCTCATTTTTTGAACACCATCCAAGCCTTCGAGCAGCGGCATCAGAATCGCAACCTGACCATCTTTAATCTCATAAGCACTTTGAAGCGTTCGGCCCATCAATATATTGAAGGTTTGATCAGTTCCACCTAGCTCAATGTCACTTTCTAGAGAAACGGAGTCATATCCTTGCATTAAAGGGTAGAAAAACTCATGAACATGAATCGCCTGATTAGCCGCGTATCTTTTTGCAAAATCGTCCCGCTCCAGCATGCGCGCAACCGTTACTTTACCTGCTAGCTTCAGCACATCTTCGAATCTAAGCGCTCCAAGCCAAGATGAATTGTAGTAAAAAGTGGTCTTGGTCAAATCTAATATTTTGGACAATTGCGTCTGATACGTTTGCGCATTGTGCTTAACATCTTCCTCTGACAGCTGTTTGCGCGTCTCTGACTTTCCGGTAGGATCCCCGATGCGTCCTGTGAAATCTCCAATAATGAGTTGAACCTCGTGTCCCAAATCTTGAAATTGACGCAGCTTCTGCAAAACAACAGTGTGACCAATATGAATATCGGGTGCAGATGGATCTAAGCCAAGCTTCACTTTTAACGGCTTTCCTGTAACCACTGCGTGCATGATCTTTTGCTTGAGTGCTTCCTCAGGCACGATTTCGGCAGCACCCCGCCCAATGATAAGCAATTGACGTTCCACTTCCTGCTGCTGTATTTCGGTAAGATGATCCCATATCAACATCGTATTATCCTCCTCATCATGTTAAATACAAAAAAGACAACCTGCGCGTCCACAAAGGGACGAGAAGGTTGTCTCGCGGTACCACCCTAATTAAAGAGAAGGGTTCGCGCTCTCATTCGCAAATTTCTCTTTCACTTAGATACATAACGACAAATGAATGCCGGGTAAAAGCTACTGATGCCCTAACGAGCATGTTCCCTTAACCAACTCAGAACTGTAATTCGGAGCCATACTTGCATCGGTTTGCACCCTACACCGACTCTCTGCAGCAGCGGCATTTCTCCTACTTCGGGCATAGCCCATGTTCGTCATCGCTTTAATTGATATTTAGATTATTGACCATTTAATCATATAATCCTAAGCAATGTCAATACTAGCTTGCAGCTTGAGAAGCAAACCTTTCCTTCTCCCTGCGGAAGCGCAAACGAAGCAAGCGCAGCCACTCATAGGCGCGGTCAAGTTCTTTGCCTTTGAGCTCCTCCGTGCCGATGATGCGCTGCAGCACCGGCTTCAGGTAGCGGTCACCTTCCGATTCGAAGGCGTTCCATGCTTTGATTTGCTCTTCTTCCGGGATCGAAGCAAGCTCCGCTTCCACAAGCGGATCCATATCGTACCCTTCTCGCTCCAAATCCTCCACCCAAAGCAGCAGTTCCCTGCGTGGCATCGTTAGCACTGCTTGCAAATCCGCCAAGCTTCCTCCGCCAGCAACAACCTCAAGAAGTTTGCGTTTGCTAACCTCACGATCAAGCTCCGTACGCAGCTTTTGCTCCTTCTGTGCGTGGAGCCAAGCCTCAAACTTCACTGTGTCTACGCTTTTAGCCACCCAATCTAATGGGAAGCCATTCGAACGAGTATACTCAGCGGTGAGATTGAGCACATCTGCCGCGTACATGGTCGTCTTCTGCTCGCCGAAGCCAGGAATTTGCTGCAGCTCTTCCTTACTCTGAGGCAGGAAGACGGAGATCATGCGAAGGACTCGGTTCGTGGCAAGAATATACGGTGCTTTCCCCTCGCGGGCAGCTTGTTCGCGCCTCCAAGCGCGGAGCGTTTCGTACACTTCCTCACTTGGATTTTCTTCGCAGTAGTAGGTCAGCATCTGTGTCATTCTAGCTTTGCCTGACAGTCCTTGCGCTGATTCCAAATCCGTACTAACAAGCGGACGGTAACCGGAACGAACTTTATCCCGCAACCCCTGACGGAAAGCACTTAACATCTCATCCCAGCTCACCCCCTGATACCACTGATCTTGTTGAATTTTTCCAGCGCTATCAGGCTCATTCCAATAGACATTCCAAATGCCTTGTTCTTCCCCAATCGACACTTGGGCCGATGTAACGCGATGATCCCCCGCTTCTTTCTCCAATGTGTTCATAAATACAATGTTCATGCCTTCTCCTCCAAACGGTAGCTAAAAATAGGTTCAGAAAAACGAAAAAGCACCCCTTCAGCGTTAGCTGAAAAGGTGCTTCCCTTTTTCTAATATCCAAATCATACCATGTTTGTCAGATGGGCGCAAGATATGTTTTGTTGACGAGCTTTTTTCGGTTATAATGAGATGCATACTAGAAAGAGAATGGAGGGCCCTCATGTCTGATTATGACTTTTTATACGACCATCAGGAAGAAACAACAACGCGTTTCGTTTGTTTCGTTGGCAACGCATTGCATCGATTTGATCTGGCAATTATGACGACATCCCGTTATTTCGGCAAAAAGCTTGTTATTGATTTGCAATCCGGACGCAGTGCTGTTATTGGTCCAGATGATCTGGCTGAAGAAGGATATTTGGAACATGTGTATAAACTGAATGAGGAACAAGCGCTAGAACTTAATGAATTCTTGTCGCAAATTATTGGTTCCATTCATTTTACGGATATTTAAGCTGTCTGCGGGGGACACTGGAAAAAGCATAGCAACCTGATAAGGAGGCTTTATCCATGATTGACGAATCCCCCCAACTAGCTAAGAAAACTGAAGCAAAAGGCTTCATCCCTGAATACCGCGATGACTTCACTGATCTAGAGACGGTTGAGTCGCAGCGCAATGACCTAATTCCAGAGGAGTTCCCAGAGGGTCCATACGGCACTAGCCTAAATACAGAATCGCTGGGAAAGAGCTCACCATGGCGTAAGGATCAACGCCCGCCTAACCCTTTCTCTTACGAGAATCGCGAGCTGCATGAAGGCATTAAGCGGGACTATCCGGGTGAAGACGATTATCGAAATGAACCTACAAATGAAGAATAAAAAAACAAGCGAGCCAAACGTTGAAACTACAAACGTTCGGCTCGTTTTATGTTTTTAGATGTGAATAGAGCCCATCAAGTTGCAAAACATACAACAATTTTCTTCAATTTTGTCTATAAAGCTCTCCAGTGTTGTAGAAAGTGCAACATGTTTGCTTAAATTGGAGCTATTTCACTCGATTTAATGGAAATTGTTGTATGACGTACAACATCTTCACCATTTACACTTCTAAAAGGAGAAAATTGTTGTATTTA
>NZ_WHOC01000136.1:0-21895 GCF_013141785.1 Paenibacillus germinis | reverse complement strand
TGGGGGAAACACCAATTATTACGTTGTCATTCGCAGAATTGTTAGACCAACTTTTTCAATTTAAAGGGAAACGAATTTTTTGGTTAGACGACAATTTTATTGCTTTAGGAGACGCGTACGATAAACAGTGAAGATCATCCGAGCTACATTTCATTGCGCTAACGCAGAACGATAGCTAGCTTATACCACTAAATTTTTAAAAGACTCCTTGAGAAGAATAGAAAAAAATCTATCAAAGAATAGTACATCGGATGTGTTAAAAGAACTAATTAGTGCACCGTTATTTTGGTATATTTTATTAGCAATTTTAGTAATCATTCCTGCTATTTTCTTTCTAATTATATGAGTTCTGGGAATAAGTGGGTGAAAACCAATTGGTATACATAAAGAAAGCAAAGAAAGCATCAATAGATCAAGATGATTGCTAAACTAACGCAGAACGATAACTTCATGACAAAGAGCAAACAGGCTTCCGGTGATAAACTCGGTGGCCTGTTGAACTAAAGGGCAGAATAATGGGACTATGAGTAGTTTTAATACGTCTAATTATTAAAAATCATCCATAGGATACCTGCCAATGAAAACACACATTAAAATATGTGTTGCTCTTGAAAATTCTTTCAAATCAATAGGGCAGTCTAGGCAGCTCCTTTTGACATGCTCACAAAAAGCGATTTTATACATATGTATTATTTTGGAGTTTCCCCTCGCCAACGCGAAGGTTCGTTTGTTCGAATTGACACAAATTACATAAAGTGATATGGTCAAAGCAACAAGACATTCCGCAGTAAAATAAGCGGAATGTCTTGTCGTACTTTTATGGATATTCTACATAGTTAAGGGAGGTGCTGAGTGATTCAGGTAAAGGAGTTTTTAGATACGGATACGTCTTATGCGGAGACAAGAGCTAATCAGTTTTTAGCCGGTTTAAAGGATGAGCAAGTTGTTAATGTTTGTTATGGATCCATCATGAAGTCATCTGTAAACGGGTCGGGTTTCCAACGTAGTGCTATCCTCGTTGTTTATAAATCGGAAGAAAGCAATCCTAAGTAAAACGAGGTGTTCTCACACAAAATGGAGACCTTCTTTAAACTGCTCTCAGTTATCTCTACAGTTCTTATTGCAGCAATCCTGTTTTGTTTAATCTTACAGAAATTTTGAAAAAAGTTTTTAAGAAAATAATTTTCCTGGAGGTTTTATAAATGAGGCAAATTGGTCGATATTGGAATTTAATTGTTTGGGGTGGAATCTACGATGAACCGTAGCCATAGGTTCAATCCACCCCGGAGTCGACTTGTTGAGCAGCTTGTTTTTCTTGATGAGCAAATGACGAAATTTCTTGACAGTTATTCTTCACAGCAGAAGATACAAGTGCATAAGAGTATTAAACAATATGTGAAAATATTGGAGAGATTACTTGAGCTAGATGATGTTAATCTTGTAAAAACGTTGAGCAAAGTTACGGTAATAGGAAGTAGCATTACTATTTGTTACGAAGAAGAAGGATCTAATGAATTATTTACGGTGGTCCTCCCAACAGAAATAGATCCGGATAAAAATAGGATATCGTTGTTTTCGCCAATTGGAAATCAATTGTTATCGAGGTCAACGGGCGAAACCTTCATTCTTCAAACTCCGGAGGCTGAATACTCCGTTCGGATTGTAGGGACTGCACTTAGCTAAAGTTGGAACCATAAACAATGACTTATCTATAATGGGGGACAGCCGCGCTCATTGGGCTCATACTGGATGATTACGAGCTGCCAATTCATTCCCCACGGAGCAGCTAAGCGGCCGCACTGAGCTCTCCCTCAGTGCGGCCGCTTTTTATTTTTGCCAAAATGAATAGGGATGCTCGTTTTTTCCCCGTATTAAATTTCCACTCCGTACGCGGATGATCAGGGGGTTTGAGCGTGTTTACTAGAAGTAGATTTTATTATTGTTCTACTACCAGCAGGTAAAGGGAGCCATATTGAATTTGGTATTGCACTTGGACAAGGAAAAAGAATTTGTCTATATACACCAAATAACGAAGTTAGTAATTTTGAAACAACCAGTACGTTTTATCATTTATCTGAAGTTGAAAAATGTATCTATAGTTCAGGAGCTCAATAGACATAAGGAGAAGGCTGCCGAAAGCATAGAACGTCAGCCTACTCAGCAAGGGGCAGGATAGTTCGGTACTTATTAAAACTTTATCAAGCATTCCTACTGGCCATTTAGTAAAATTAAGGATATGAAGTTCATTGAAAGAGAATTTGAAGTCAAGGGGAAATAAATTGATTATGCACATAGACACAGCGGTTTTAAATAATATCTCTCCCGAAGCAACGTGAAGATCAACGGGGTGTGGATAGATCATCAGATTCTGGCCCTTATCAATCCGTCCGAGGATATCTAGTCAACCACCGATGAACTATAACGTAGGAGCTGCATTGAAGCAGCTCTTTTTTTTGATTTCAATGAATGCTTTTTAGGATTTTTAACAAAGCGACAACGCTGAACTAACGGAAAATTTACTAAAGGGGCCGTAAGTATAAATCGATAGGTTCAAAAGATAGAACCTTTAACATTGGGTGAAGAAGCTTGATTATTTATTTACTTGGTTTCATGTGTAATGTACTATTATAGTAGTAAAAAAAGATAGAAATACTACATCATGGTTTAAGGAAGTGGCATAATGGGGAACGGGTTTATTACAAGTATTGAGCATTTTAAACCCCATACCTTTCAGGCAGAGCAGGGTGAAGGGTTGTATATTTCACATTCGCATGATTATGATGAGCTTACGCTTATTCTGGATGGGGAAGGGTATTACAGTTCTGCGGAACAAAATATTAAAGTCTCAAAAGGTGATCTAATTTTAATCCCGTCACAGCTTCACCATGGATTTGTATGTATTAAGCCGTGGAAAGGGATATCGGTCCATTTTATTTTTGATAAAATACCTGCCTATTGCCAATATTTGTTTCTCAATGCTTATCAAAAGCCGCTTCACATTCGGATTTCCCACTTACAAGAAGAGCATTTGAAATGGGCGAATATTTCTCTTTTGCAGCTGGAATTGGAATGGAAAATAGAAGAGAAAAGTGAGTATTCGTATGACTTAATGAGGAACATTCTTGAAACCGTTTTATTGTTACATCATAAAAATATGATAACACCGCAGTTGCTGCCAGAAAAGACGGATGACAGCTTGATCATTCAAGAGGTTTTAAGAGAAATCCATAGACGCTATAATACATCCATTACAATTAACGAAATTGCTTCACGACATTTCCTTTCGGAAAGTCTTTTACGCAGAAAATTTTCGGAGATGCTTGGCATTTCTCCAAAACAATATATTATCAATCTTCGTTTGGAGGAGGCAAAACGACTGCTCCAGCAAACAAACAGAGCTATTGAATATATTTCTTCTGAAGTCGGTTTTACTTCCTCCAGCAGGTTTTATGATCTTTTTGTTAAATGGGTTGGTATGACACCTATGGAATGGCGAAAGCTGAATGAGTAAATATAAATGAAATACCACCATAAGGGTGGTATTTTTTTTCGACCGTCGAAACCGAACAATTAACGCTTATTTTTGTAACATTTTTAAAGCGGTTTCATGAGCAAGGCGTTTAAGATCTCTTATACAATAAAAAAGAAAGAAAAATAAAAAGGGCGAGGGGATTGAAAGAAATGAGTAGTATGAAAAGTAAATCTAGTAAAAGCTTTTTGATTATAACTTCGGCAATGATGCTTGCGAGTCTTGTAAGCGCTTGCGGTAAGACCAGCAATGACCCTACTCCGACTTCAGGCGGCACAAGCACAGTTGCCCCTAGTACAGCTGCTTCTGCAGCACCCGCTGCCGGCAAGCCCGTAACCATTAAGTTCGCTGGTTGGGGAGACCCAGCGGAGAAAGAAGTTTTCACGAAGCTGCTTAAGAGTTTTCAGGAGAAAAACCCTAACATTAAAGTTGAATATCTGCATATCCCGGCGGATTACGTAGGCAAGATGAACACCATTCTTGCCGGTGGTGACGCTCCCGACGTCTTTTATGTACCAGATGGAGACTTCGGGCGATGGGTTAGCCAGGATTTACTGCTCCCGATCGACGACTTTATGAAGAACAGCTCAATCGATACGGCTGACATGTGGAATTCCGCACTGGTTCGTTATCGTTATAACGGCGCTGTTACCGGACAAGGCAAATTATACGCTTTACCGAAGGATATTGGACCTACGGTTCTGTACTATAATAAAGATATTTTCAAAAAAATGAATGTGCCTTTCCCAAGCGCCGATACGCCGATGACCTTTGATCAATTGCTGGATACCGCGAAGAAATTGACGGTCACTAATAATGGCAAGGTTGAGCAGTATGGCATGGGACCCATTTGGTGGGAAGGATTCGTAATGGGCAATGGCGGCAAATTTTTGAGCGATGATAAAAAAGAATTCCTTCTTAACAGTAAAGAAGCAACGGATGCCTTGCAATTTGCGGCAGATCTCTCCAATAAAAACAAAGTGGTTCCAAGCGCAGCTGCGTTGAAAGATATGAACGATGGTCAAATGTTCCAAACCGGTAAACTTGCCATGATGATTCAGGGGCGTTGGATGGTCCCTGAATACCGCAAGCTGAAATTTGACTGGGACGTAGCGCCATTGCCGACGAATGGCAAATGGTCCGGATGGAGCGGTTCTGTAGGACTTGGCATCTTCAACAAATCGAAGAATAAGGAAGCGGCTTACAAGCTTGTTGAATTCTTGGGCGGACCAGAAGGTCAAAAAGAGCAATCTTTGATGGGGTTTGCGATTCCGAGCTTTAAATCGATGGCGAATACGGATATATTCCTTCAACCCGGGCAAAAACCGGAGCATGCAAGTGTATTTATTAAAGCGGCGGAAAATGAAATTAATGGGCCTTGGACTAATTTGCCAAATGCTAAATGGTGGGATTTACTCGGTCAAAGTATGGGTCCGATGTGGGAAGGTAAGATCTCCGCTGTTGATCTGATGAAAGATCTTAAACCGAAGATAGATAAAGCAATTCAAGAAGGTAATCCAGCATTGTTTAAATAATTGAGATGCATAAGGGGAAGAAGGGGAACGCTCGAAACGTGATCTCCTCTTCTTCCTCCATCTTATGAAGGAGGATTAATATGCAGAAAATGGAGGCCTCCATCGACCATCATCCCATCGAAAGGTCGTATAAAAGAAAGCGTGGGAATTACAAAGAGTATCTGTGGGCATATTTATTCATCTCTGCTCCGATCCTAGGATTTCTGCTGTTTGCGTTTATTCCTTTAAGTTTCTCTGTCTATGTGAGTTTCACTCAATATAGCGGCTATCAATCACCTGTTTTTCAAGGTGCAGACAACTATTCACGGCTTCTTACAAAAGACCCGTTGTTCTGGAAAACGTTATTTAACACTTTTTATTCAGCGCTTGGGATTCCGATTGGGATGGTAATTGCCTTAGGCATCGCTATGTCATTAAATCAAAAAATTCGCGGAATTCATTTCTTCCGGACGGTCTTTTTTCTCCCTACGATCAGCTCTGTGGTTGCTTTAACACTCCTTTGGAAATGGATGTTCAACTCCGAATATGGGATGTTGAATTATTTGTTGGATTTGATCGGTATTCATGGACCCGCATGGATTAGCAGTGAGCAATGGGCGATGCCGGCCATGATCATTCAAGGAGTCTGGGGCGGCCTCGGTTTTCATATGGTCCTATATTTGGCTGCGCTTCAAGGCGTTCCGAAGAGCCTCTATGAATCTGCGGAAATGGACGGGGCGAATGGCTGGCAACGGTTCCTCCGAATTACGATTCCATGTATATCGCCTACTACGTTATTCATTCTTATTACCTCGATCATCGGGGCTATGCAAGACTTCCCGCGCTTTCAAATCATGACAGAGGGCGGTCCGAATTACTCAACGACAACGATTGTATACTACTTGTTCCAAAATGCCTTTCGCTATATGGAGATGGGATATGCATCGGCAATGGCTTGGGTGCTTGGCATTCTGATCATGATGATCACGCTGCTGAACTTCTGGATGTCCAAGCGTTGGGTGCATTACGAATAGGAGGAAATTCATATGTCGAATCTCGCAATAAGCGTGAGGCAAAAAAAGAAGAGGTCCCAAGAACTGATTCGCAAGACAATCGCTTACCTCTTTCTTATTATCGGGTCTTTTGTGATGGCGATCCCTTTTTTATGGATGCTGTCAACGTCCCTTAAAGAACAAGGGGTTGTATTTGATATGCCTCCAAAGTGGATCCCGGAACATTTCGAGTGGAGCAACTATGTATTCGTATTAACGGAAGCAAATGTGTTGAAGGGTTTTATGAATACGATGCTAGTCATTAGTCTGCCTTGCGTGATCGGATTATTTACAAGCGCACTGGCTGCGAATGCATTCGCACGGTTGAGATTCCCAGCAAAAAACTTGCTGTTTATGATGCTATTGGCCACTATGATGATTCCAGGCGTCGTGACCATGATTCCTACCTTTATTTTGTATAAAAATATTGGTTGGGTAGACAGCTGGATGCCGCTGATCATTCCGGGAATGTTTGGGGCTGCGGCGGCGGTATTTTTTCTTAGACAATTTTTTATGACGATTCCCATGGAGCTTGAGGATGCTGCAAAGATGGATGGCCTCAATCCATTCCAAATTTTTATCCGAATCATGCTGCCTTTATCGAAGCCGGCTTTGGTCACGCAAGGAATTTTTGGTTTCTTGGCGGGTTACAACGATTTCCTTGGACCGCTTATTTACATCAACAGTCCGGATAAGTTCACACTTCAACTCGTGTTGGCATCGTTCCAAGGATTCTATAACGCACAATGGACGTATATCATGGCAGGGGCCGTGCTGGCGTTGATTCCGACCATATTACTGTTCTTTTTCGCTCAGAGGTATTTTGTTGAGGGAATTACCATGACCGGAATGAAGGGATAAGAACTCGATGTCGGAAGGGAGCAGGGAAGTGCGAATCAGAAATCAAGCAATCGGCATCACAATTCTCCTGATTGTGGCAGCTGTCACTATTTGGTGGAGCTTTATCAAAGAAACACAAGGGAGTCCGGTAGCTTATACGAATCCCATTTATAACCATGACGCGCCGGATCCAACGATTATAAAGGCAAAAGACGGTTATTATTATGCGATTACGACACAAAGCGAGTATAGCGGGAAGCTGGTAGCTTTACCCATTATACGTTCTAAGGATTTGATCCATTGGGAAGAGAAGGGTTCGGTATTTACAGGGGAACAAATTCCTTCATGGGCGACAGTAGGCTATATGTGGGCACCTCACATCACCTATCATCAAGGAAAATACTATGTTTATTACTCAACCAAGGTGAATGATGGGGATTTGCTAAAAGGCATGGGGATTGGTGTCGCTGTCGCTGACAACCCTATGGGACCCTATAAGGATAAAGGATCACCGCTCGTCTGGGGTACTGGCTTTGAAAAGATCGACCCTTACGTTTTTCAAGATGACAATGGCAAAAGGTATATGTATTGGGGCTCCGACAGACAGCCGATTTATGTACAGCAGCTTTCTGATGACGGGATGAGCGTTGTCGGCGAGGAGACTGCTGTTATGAGTCCAGGCATTCAAAGCCGTGAAGGCTACGACTATCTTGTTGAAGGACCTTGGGTAATTAACCGAAACGGTTATTATTACCTATTCTACTCAGGTGATTACTGCTGCCGAGATAGCGGACATAATCCTCATTATGCGGTTATGGTTGCGCGCTCCAAGTCACCTACCGGCCCATTCGAAGCATATCCAGACAATCCTATTCTTGAAAAGAACAAATCATTTCTGGCTCCGGGACATAATGCCACCATTCAAGATGATGCGGGTCAGGATTGGATGTTATACCATGCGTTTGATTTGAAGGAGCCTTCATCTTCAGGTCGCATCTTAATGATCGACCGGATCAAGTGGAAGGATGGTTGGCCGGTCATAAATGACGGTAACGGTCCAACTTCAACGCTCCAAACAGATGGACCGGTCATTAAACAAAGAAACTGAACAAAGAAACTAAAACCACAGGAATCGTTAAGGAGAGAGAACTAATGACAGTAACATTTCGCAACCCAATTCTCGATAAAGCAGCTGACCCTTGGATATTTAAGCATAGTGACGGTTTTTACTACTTTATGTCAACACAAGGCGGACAGTTGGAGCTCAGAAAATCCGCTTCCATGACTGGAATCGCAAATGGGCATAATAAAGTGATTTGGAAACCGGAAGAAAACGGTCCTTACAGTTATAATTTATGGGCTCCGGAAATTCATAGATTGGATGATAAATGGTACATATACTTCACGGCCAATGATGGCGGCGGCGATGATACTCGTCGAGTGTGTGTATTGGAGAATGAAGCAGAAGACCCCATGACCGGCGAGTGGGTGTGGAAAGGGATCATTGCAGCCGCATACCCCGGTCTGGACGGTTCAGTGATGACTCATCATAATCAGCTCTATTTTATGTATGCGGGCTATGGCCATTTTCCCGATTATGGTTCGGCGATTTATATTGTGCGTATGACGAATCCTTGGACAGTTGAAGGGGATAATGTTTTGTTAACGGCACCAACTTTGAAATGGGAAAAGCAAGGCGGTATGGCCATTAATGAGGGTCCTGTTATTTTGAAAAGAAACGGAAAAGTATTCCTCGTATATTCTGCAAGCACCACATGGTCTGAAGATTATGCCCTTGGCATGCTGACGATGGACGAAGCTTCTGATCCGATGGATCCTTCTTCATGGGTGAAATCAATGGTGCCGGTGTTCCGAAAAAATGTGGAAAACAATGTTTTTGCCACAGGTCATAATAGCTTTACTACATCGCCTGACGGTACAGAAGACTGGATTGTATATCATGCTCTTCCTTCACAAAACGCTGAACTTAATTTACGTAGTACTCGGGTGCAAAAATTCAGTTGGCGCTCGGATGGCACGCCTGATTTTGGAACCCCGATCGGGACCACAGAGGACATCTCTGTTCCTTCGGGGGAGTGAACTTAAGAGAAATTATAAACAATTTCAATTAGAAAGGGGGTGACTAATTGTGTATTGACTTGCTGAGGCAAGTTCATATTCAAAACTAAAATAAAACGGAGGTTTTGGGATGTTGAAAAAAATGAGAACTGCTTTGTTACTTTCATTAATGCTTACATTGTTTACTCAACTGTTCGTAATTACATCCGCTAAAGCGGCTACGTCAGGATCGGTTATTTACAGCAATACGGCGGAACCCGAGCCTTATTATACCAGGGCAGTAAAGATGAGCAATGGGAATTTACTGGCCACGTTCACAAGAAAATTCCCCGGAAACACGGGCTTTGTCGGTATGCAGGCGTTCAATTTTTACCGAAGCACCGATAACGGTTTGACCTGGTCTTACTATACTCAGATTGATCCCAACAACTATGGCCTAAATCGGGATCAGCAAGGGATGACTACGCTATATGTTTTGCCGCAGCAAGTCGGCATTTACCCGGCTGGTACGCTTTTATTCGCATCATCGGACTGGAGTGCCGGAACTCAGTATACGATCCATATCTGGAGAAGCACGGATAACGGTGCTACTTGGCAATTGCACAGCCATTTGGCCGCACAAGGCGGCGCCGGCACACATCACACTTGGGAGCCAGAATTTGCTATTTCCAGCGATGGCAGACTGATTTGCTATTATTCCGATGAAAGGCAGGTGGGATATAACCAAGCGATTGCTCAGGAAATTTCGAGTGACGGGGGTCTCACTTGGGGGAACTACAGCATTATTGTCGGCAAGAATACGGATAGTGCATGGCGTCCGGGAATGCCGAGAGTAACCCGTGCGAAAAACGGCACTTATTTTATGTTTTATGAGCATTTGGGTGCAAGCCCTAACTTTGCTGTCCGGTTTAAAACTTCAACGGATGGGATCAATTGGGGGGATCCATCGGTGTTAGGAGCTGTGGTTGGCACAGGATTTTATCGGGCGTCCCAGTGTCCGGAAGTTGCGTATGTTGACGACGGAAGCACTTATGGCAGATTATATGTACGAGGTATGTCGGATGTCGTCTCCAACCATAATAAAAT
Source organism: Paenibacillus germinis (assembly GCF_013141785.1). NCBI lineage: Bacteria > Bacillati > Bacillota > Bacilli > Caryophanales > Paenibacillaceae > Paenibacillus > Paenibacillus germinis. The sequence continues at coordinate 11,795 of NZ_WHOC01000136.1, read as the reverse complement.
GTTTACGAGCAGCGACAATGGCGCCACATGGTCAGAAAACGACGCCCCGCTAACAGTATCGGGAAGCAATAATAATACAGTAGCGGGTTGGAGTGGCACGCTTTTACCTTTAAGCAACAATCTCTTGCTTGAAGTCAATAGTGTAAAAGTCGGAAGCATTAATGAGATTAGAGCCAATGTTGCTCAAATCAATGCGGATTCCATCATCGTATCGGGCGCCCAATATAAATTCATCAATCAAAATAATAACCTTGTTTTAGATAATGCAGGGGGAGGTTCGCCAGCGGGAACCAAGGTTATCGAATATAACGATCTCGGGTTAAATACGCAATGGTGGCTGACCGAGTATAGGGGCAACGGCTTTTTCAGGATAATGAACATGAACAATAATCTTGTACTGGATGACCAAAATGGAGTGACAACACCCGGGACTGAGGTCAATCAATGGACGGACAACTACCTGGATACGCAGCGCTGGAAATTCGCTTACACGGGTAATGGTTACTACACCAGTATGAATGAACATAGTGGTCTTTTCTTAGATAACGCAGGAGGAGGCGCACCGGCAGGAACCAAGGTCATTCAATGGACCGCTAACGGACTTGATACACAGCGTTGGAAATTGGTACGTGTAGATTACGAATTACCTGTAAATCAATTTGAAGCCTCTAATCTTCCCGATACTTTTACTCGCCACCAAGATGGCAGAGGCAAGATCAGCAGTAATCTGGGTTCATCCATAGCTGATTCTCAGTGGAAAATGGTTCCCGGACTTGCCAATGCAGCAGCGGTTTCTCTTGAATCGGTCAACTTCCCCGGCCATTTCTTAAGACACCGTAACGGTGAAATCTGGATGGACATGAACGACAATTCAACTCAATTCAAAAACGATGCGACTTGGAATCGTCGCTCAGGTCTATCGAATGCCTTAGGGATATCTTTGGAGTCCTACAACTTCCCGGGTCAATATATGCGACATATGAATGGTCTGCTTTATATGACAACGATATCAACTACTTTGGATCAGCAAGATGCTACGTTTTTTCTAAAATAATAAATAGGGGCTCCTTGCCATCGTGCAGGGCCCTTTTTTAAACAAATAATGCGGGGTTAGCCCGAGAGGTGTAGAGAATGGAATATAGAAGACTTGGACGTACGAACTTAAATGTTTCTTGTGTTGGATTCGGTGGTGCACCGATGGGACTGGATAACTATTTGGAGCCTTATGAAGCAAAGAACAGTCGTGACGTGGTTATCAATTCGCTTCATACAGCTTTGGACAGGGGAATTAATTACATCGATACGGCACAGGGCTATGGAAATGGATTAGGCGAAAGTATAATCGGAGCTGTGTTGAAAGAACGTCGCCATGAGGCATATATTGCTACAAAAGTTCCCTCAAATCTTGGGTATGAAGATGTGATTCGATCCGTCGAAGCCAGCTTGAAGCATCTACAGACCGATTACATCGATGTCATGCAATTCCATGGAGGGTATTTAACGGAAGAGGATTATAATCGAATTGTGAATGACGGACCGCTGGATGCACTAAAAGTATGTCAAGAACAAGGTAAAATACGTTTCATCGGAATCACGAATGAAGTTCCTGATCATGTATTGCTTTGGTCCATTCGTTCCAGATTTTTTGATGTCATACAAGTTCGGTATAATCTCTTTTATCAGGGTGCTGCAGATCCAATCATTCCGGAAGCCGCTAAGCATGACGTTGGAGTCGTCGTCATGAGGCCGCTGACGAGTCAATCCCTTTATCGTTTTATGAAGCGCGTAGCGCCGGAGTCACTTGAGACGAGCAATCCTCATCAGATAGCCTTGGATTTTGTTCTCTCTAATCCCGACGTTTCCGTTGCCATATGTGGTATGCGGACTATTAGAGAAGTATTGGATAATGTTAGAACTGTGGATGAAAAAGAATGGCGCTGGGATTTTAAGCTTGACCGCGGTCAAGGCGGAGTCCAATTTTGATTCATCTAAGATAGTTAAGAGTAATTTAATACGAATAGCACTTCCGATTAGATGAATGAAAGGGCTATTCGTATTAGGGCTATCCTAGACTGCCGGTGTTTTGAAGCAATTATGCGTTCACTCTAGTATGAGTGAACGCATATTATTTTTACAGGATCGTGGGCGGAGGAAGGACTTCCGACATCGGATCGACCTGGAAATGAAACAAGTTCGGTAGATGGTCGGTCAGCATACCATACAATGCAACATCGTGCGGGTTTACAAAGGAGGCTACGACGAGCCATGGCTTTGCACCAGAGTCGGCACGTTTTTGATGATCCAGCGCTTCAATCAGTTTAACAGTCTCTGTGCCGTAAACGACATCCCTGCCGCTCAAGCCTGTGGCTGCGGATGAAGCGGAATTACGAGGATTGCGGCCATGGGGTTCAGGCCCGATCCAAGATGAGAAGCCGAAGGCATACAGCGGATCTGCGGACAAATAAAGCTGTTACCGCTGTGGGTCCGGCACACCAGTTGCAGGATTGTAGCTAGGCATATCATCTTTAGTTCCAGGAACCAGAATATCTTCATACGAAATATGCCATTTGCCTTTATAATATGTTTGGTATAGGGAAGATTGGAAGGATATACAGAATATCCATCGTAAGTGGTTCAATATTTCATTGACGCCTCTCCCTCACTTTTATATGATGTTGTAATGCCCTAATTTGATAGCAATGAATATTTCCCTGAGGAGGTTAATTAGATGAATGTTGTGGTTACAGAATACAACGATAATTGGAAACAAAAGTTTAGCGAGGAATCTCAAAAAATAAAGGATATTTTTGTTGATGAGTTAATCGACATTCATCATATAGGTAGTACTTCAGTTCGCGGGTTAAAATCCAAACCAATTATTGATATCATGCCAGTAGTAAAAGATATTGAAAAAATAGATTCGTTTAATGAAAGAATGGAAGAACTGGGTTACGAATGTATGGGCGAGCTTGGTATGAAAGGAAGAAGATATTTCCGAAAAGGCGGAGATAATCGCACGCATCAAGTGCATGTGTTTCAAGGGAATAATAAGGAAGATATTACTCGCCATTTGGCTGTAAGGGATTACCTCCGAACGCATCCCGATGAAGCAAATCGTTATGGAGATTTAAAAGAAAGCCTCGCCAAACAGTTCCCAAGGGACATTGAAGCTTATATGGACGGTATAGATACGTTTGTTAAAGAGCTAGAAAGAAAAGCGCTAAGTTGGTACATAATGGGCAAGGAACGTTAAGCTAACGAAAGACGATAGCTTAACACAGAACGAAACGAGGCTGCCGGCACAAACGGCAGCCTCCATTACGTTAATGGTTAGGTTCGTTATGATTTCTTTATGGTGTAAAATCCAAATTGTTCGATTTCATCAAGAGCCTTACGTCCAAAAGACTCTATTAGCTCATCGGCTCGGATTTTGCTTCCCCCTAGTGTTAGCCCGTCCCAGCGTACAATTCTACCGTCCTTAACCAAAAAATAATCATCCATATTATAACCTCCCAAATTAAAATTTTGGAAATCTCTGTGCGCTAGCATACGCAGAGTATTAATCTGCTTATCCGTATTTTAGCATACTCTCCAAGGGAAACATAAAGAGCCTTCACGGGTCAAGTAACTCTTTTATAAAATCAACATCTAAACACAGGCCACATCATGATCTTTAGTTTAGAAATCCGAATCTAGGCAAGAATCCACAGACCGGAACGGGGGCTTTGGCAAGAGAAGCAGCAGCACACACTTTATCATTGACGAACGGGCAGCATTCCTATTTTTGAATGTCGATGACTCAGTGACCCCTAAAAATCTGGGGTCAGCAGACGTTACCGTTGCCATCAAAAACAAGTCGGAATCAATATACCACCTGTGTACGCCAATTAAATGATGAGTTTGGTCCTAAAATGGGTAGTGAACAAAGGTGGCGTAGAGCAATTAGAATAGCTTAATGGCGTGATTGATACTAACGGCTTTGAAGGTTTGGCTGGTCATCAAAGTGTAGGGGGGCTGCACGCTCCGTTTCTTTTAGGAGATCTGCACCAAATGGATGATCTACAATATACTGCCAACTTTCATTAAGCTGCTTTCTTACAATTTCTGAGGTATGGCCTTGGATTTGTAACGGACTTCCATCTTCACCAACGGTTTCGAGGATAAAGTGTGCTCGAAGCAAAGCGATGTTTTCAAATGGTATGCAGTAAATATTTTTGGATACCATTTTGCCTTTAAATCGTAATAGTTCCTCAAGGGTTTTACGAATCGGTTCAAGTCCTTCATCCTTATTGCCGGTCAGATTAATCAGAATGCCACCTGGTTCATATAAAGCAATTAGGTTGTCTATGTCGCCGGAATTGTAAGCTTGAGCAAATGCAGCATTCATATCTTCCGGATTCATGACTGAGTTTCTTGAAATGGGGGATTTCATAAGATCACTTCTTTCTGTATGATGTATACAGTTGTTAGCATATCTGAATTCTCGCAATAATTTAAGTACGCAGAAAATAGTTACATAGTCATAAAAACTTAACCAATGGAGGTAAATATGCCCAATCAAGATGAATCATTTGGTTGCCCTGTAGAGGTGGGGCTTCAAATGATTAGCGGAAAATGGAAACCGAAAATCATGTATGAATTGCTTCAACAAACCAGGAGATTTGGTGAACTCTTGCGACTAATTCCTGGTGTATCAAGACATGTTATGACGATACAGCTTCGTTTGCTAGAAGAGGATGGTATCGTTAAACGCACTGCATACTTAACAATACCACCGAAAGTTGAATACGAATTGACCGAATTTGGTAGAAGCTTGGAACCCATTCTGATTCAATTGGTAAAGGTGGGGGAGCATTCCATCTCACTCCGTAAAAATGAACGCAATGAGAGTTGAAGTATATCGTTAATTGACTTATTATTCTGCAGCAAGTTCAATCGGTAGAGACGCAATATAGAATGGAAAATTACGCATTAATAATCACAAAAGGTACTAATAATGCTATTTATGGAACATGGGTAGAAGAGCATTTAGATATGCGTCACTTCAATATTGGGTAGAATGCGCGTAAAGGGCAGGAGAGTTTAGAAATATGTTGAAATACTAAGAGATACCGAACATTTGACCTCAGGTGAAAAGAGGAAATACCAATGATAACTATTCAAAAGGTCGAATATGATCATAAATCGACTTTAAGAAATCTCCTAGAGCTCTATAAATATGATTTTAGTGAATTTGACCCTGAAGATGTAAATGAAAACGGCTTATATGATTATATGTACTTGGATCATTATTGGACAGAAGAAGGTAGACATCCATTTTTTATTCGTGTTGATGGAAAACTGGCTGGTTTTGCACTAGTAAGGATGACCGGGACAAATGAACATAGCCAGCCAATTTATTCGGTGGCTGAGTTCTTCGTAATGAAAAAATATAGAAAACTTGGAATAGGTATAATCGCTTCTAATGAAATGTTCAATCGATTCAGAGGTATTTGGAAAGTTGCTCAATTAGAGAATAATAAACCAGCTCAAATATTTTGGAGAAAGGCAGTTGAAAGATATACAAAAAACAACTTCCAAGAGGTTAGAGAAGACGAGTGGGATGGTCCTATTCAAACATTTTCAAACGAAACTCGATTAAACTGAGGGACGGGAGAACTATAACTCAATGAAGACACGACGGCAGCCACCCAGACGATCGGCTGCCGTTTCCTTTGAAGTAACCGGGCAGGATATGTTAATCAATTCGCGAATACTTCAAATAATCATTAGCAAAGATTCTGCATGAACCATAAAAAATGGTATCCTCAAAAAGTGAAGGGGCAGCACAACCTTATGAAACTTGGACATATAATGATTTTCGTCAATGACATGACAAAGGCGAGATGGTTTTATTCTGAATTGCTGGGTTTGCAACCACTGTTAGAGCAAGAAAATAAGCTTGTATTTGCCCTTGACGGCTGTCAGCTTATAGCTTTTAAGTGTGAAAAGACCAAAGAAATTGGAGATTATTCAAACGAGGCTAGAACAGTTTTGGTGTTTGAGGTCGTATCTGTTGAGCAAACTTATAAGGAAATGAAGGAAAAGGGTATTCAATTTTTGCATGATAAACCTACTCAAGGGCGATATGCTGCTTTCGTTGATCCGTTTGGTAACGTGCACGAAATCGCAGAATCGTTCGATTGAGAGTCGTTAACTTTGTTACAAACAACGTGGTGAAACATATTACAAAGGTATTTCATTAACGGCGTTCTATTACGTGGTATTATTTGATAGATGATAACTTAGATTTGTGAGGTTATTTAATGATGAATTTTTTATACCATTATTTTGATAAATCAACAGGTCCTTTTCAAAATTTATCAGCCTTAGAACCAGAGGAAGCAGAGAGAATACTTAACGATATTCGAGTCCAGAAGAAAGGATTCGCCAGCAAAAGATCCACAGACTACCTAACAATTCGACGAAGTCTTGAAGCAAATGCAAGAGAAGTGTTTATAATAAAGGGTGGAAAGCCTATTCGAAACTATCCACATTATATGACTGTTGGAGAATGTCCATGGCTCTTGGAGTGGTTTGATAAGGGGAAGGAACTTTACATACCAATTAAAGAGTTCGATCCTTATTCTATCAGTTTTACTTATGGAGATTTGTTTCCAACGATGAGATACCAGGACGGAAAGAAATATCGAGGTCAAATTTATACATTAAATGAGATTAATGAAGTTATAAAAGAATTCGGATTACCTCAGGAGTGGAATCCCTTAGGGAATAAGGGACCAGAGAGGTACATAGAAGTACAAGTTTGGGATGATAAGCCGTTGACCCGATGGTTGATAAACTAACGAGAAACGATAGCTTAATAAAACAGGAGAAGGCTGCCGACAGTATTGAGTCGGCAGCTTTCTACACTAACGGACTGAAAATTGTACAGGATTAAAAACCAAATACTAGAAAAAGTAAAATGTGAGGGATGTCTAATGTCAAGACCATCCCGAATGAATTGAATAGATTAAATATAATAATGGTCCTACCGTGATTGTCCACGATTCAATTGAAATATTCGATAGGCTTTTTAAACTACGCAGAACGACAGTTAAACTAGCAGCATAACGAGGTGAATTCCAACTTTGAACATAAATCCTTACGAGGTAAAGACTAAAGAGGAATTGATTGGGTTTTTAATCTCATTAAGAAGCGATTTGAAGATAAACGGAAAGGATTGGGAAAACCCTACATTGGATGATTTTCTAGAAGGAATGGAGGCGTGGCTAACCGATACAGGGAGTATGACAGACACATCAATTTGGGGCACTTTTGCGATTATTCTCTCCGCAGGTAAATCCTATGAGTAAAGAGACGGCTGTTAAGAGGATTAAACTAGCGGAAACGAGAGTTGAATAACAGAAAAAAGCAGACCAAGACTGTATTGTGAACTGTGACCCGCAAGATGGACACTTTGAAAAAAGTGCCCTCTTACGGTTTTTTTGTGTTTTAATCAGATTATGAGACAGGAGCGGAGGAAGAAAACATGGACAAGAAGTATGGTTCATTAAAGCGGGAACAAGGTTTCTCAGAGCAAGAGCTAAAACAGTTAGAGATAAATCCAAACGTTCTGAATGTGACGGAAAAGAGCATCACATATGCTCCTGCGTTCAAGTTGGCGGCTGTTCAAGCTTACGAGGAAGGCCAAACACCGATGGAAATTTTTCTTAAAGCAGGTTTTAATGTCGAGATCATTGGCCACAAGAAACCAAAACATTGCCTGAAACGTTGGCGCGATGCTCATGCCAATTATGGAGAAACAGGACTACTGGAGGAACGACGTGGAAAAGGAAGCACGGGCAGAAGACCTGTAGGTGAGGTGTCCATAGAGGAAAAACTGAAGCAAGCTGAGGCACGAATTAAGCCGCTTGAAGTCGAGAACGAGTTCTTAAAAAAGCTGGAAGCGCTCGAAAAGCAAAAGATGCTGAGGAAACGTTGACACCCTCCGAGCGCTTTCAGATGATCAATCACACCATTCGTCATCATGGTTTACAACGTATGACGCGTTATCTTTGTAAGCTCGCAGGTGCTGCCCCAAGCAGTTATTACAGGTGGCTAAAGGCTGAAGAATCACGGCAGCTTAGGGCGCATGCAGACGAGCGTGATTGTTCTTTAATCAAAGAGCACTTTATTGCACTGAATGGAAAAGCAGGAGCCTTGATGATAAAAATGAGACTAGAGCGCGATAGCTGCGTAATCATGAATCACAAGAAGATCCGTCGGTTAATGCGTAAGTTTAATCTCGTTGCGAGGATACGGCAGGCTAATCCATACCGTAAGATGGCTAAAGCGACTCAAGAGCACCAGACATGTCCTAATTTATTGAAACGTCAATTTAACCAAGGAGAGCCAGAGAAAGTATTACTTACGGACATTACCTATCTGAGTTATGGAAATGGGCAGAGGGCCTATCTCTCTTGTGTAAAAGATGGAGCGACGAAACAGATACTATCTCACTATCTCTCCTCGTCCTTAGAGCTCTCCATCGTGGAGCGAACGCTCTATAGACTACTTGAGCGATTGGATGGCAATATTCATCCCGAAGCCATCTTACACTCTGACCAGGGCATGCACTATACCCATCCAAAAATTCGCGACCTAGTCAGCAAGGCTGGATTCAAGCAATCCATGTCCCGTAAGGGGAACTGTTGGGATAATGCATCTATAGAATCGTTTTTTGGTCATATGAAAGATGATCTTACGTACAGGGATTCTGAAACACTGCAAGAATTAAGAGCACGTGTAGATGATTACATTTCCTATTACAATTCGGAACGTTATCAATGGGGATTAAAAAAGATGACTCCTGATGAATTCAGAAGTCACCTTTTAGCGGCCTAATTAGGCCAGGGGTCTTTCATTCAAACCGTCCACAATTAGGGTCACAGTTCATTGTTCCAGTATTGGTCTGCTTTTTGTTGACGTATCCAAGAATACATTGAATACATGTAAACAATGTACAGACCTTTATGTTTCTAGGGGTTTTCACACTCTCGTTTAGATAATTAACGAAAACATACGCTAAGGAATATTTATTGGTTCTTCCGCCATACGTACGCAAAAAACCGGACTTAGGAACGTCCGGTTTATCTCCTTAATAGGTTGGAGGATTATGGTAAGTTAAATACATTGGGGGATTATGGGTAATAATTATGGGCAATTGACGGATCTCGGTGTTTTGCGGAGTTGTGGACAAGAACTCGTCTCGCGAGGGAGTTTCAGCACTTACCACCACCGGTAAAGCCAAGATAGCAGAAGCTACAGCACTTATTAAACCTAATTTGATTGTTTTCTTCATGATAAAACGCCTCCTGTTTTTCTTTTTTCCCCATCTGGGGTTTTCTTGCTACAAATTCATCATAAGCCATATCTGAGGGGGAAAATATACTCGAAAATTGAGTATAGAATAATATTAGAAGTAAATGCATGTTGAATGGGACGGGAGACGGCTTGTTCGATCCGGAACGTCTGATCCACCGTGAAGAAGCAACAGCTATCGTTTTCCGCTTATTGGCAGGACCGGGGATTAAGGAGGCAGATGCCACAGCGGAGCTAGCGCCCGGAACGTATTACGATGAATAGTATAATGAGTTGGATTCTCAAGATGATGAAGAAGTATCTGACTGGCAGGCAAAAATCGTTTGGAATAATTATCATAGTTGTACACTATCATCAACTTACCGGGGAGAGGCTAGTGGATTTCAGGTAGGGAAAGAGCTAAATCAATTTGATATTAAATGGGAAGGAAAAATTGCTCTCACCTATGCTGGTCAAAATGATTTTCTACATTCGTTTGAAGCGAATTCATTTAACGGAGAACGATAGCACAATATCAACAGGCTGCCGGCTTACTCGGCAGCCTGTTGAAGTACGGAGAACGATAGTTCAATAAAACAGCGGTAGTCTAATCTTTTATTTTCTCGTCCAAGGCTACCGCTGTTTGGTATATTGGGTCATTCTAACACTTAAGTCGGAGATTTCTTAGACAAACTTACATTACTTTAAACTTCTGAATTATTCTCTCCATTTTTTCCGCTTCTTTACTAAGTGAATCTGACAGTGAAGATACTTCTTTTACCAAATTAGTCTGTATGATTGTTTTATCATTCACTATTTTCACCCCATTTAGCGATTCTTGAGACACATGTGCCATCTCAGATACGGAGGCTGAAATTTCTTCGGAGCCAGCAGCCATTTGTTCTGAAACGGCTGACAACTCCTGGATTTGGACAGCAATACCTTTTGCGGAATGTAAGATTTTCTGAAAGGAGTCTCTTGCGTATAGGACTTTTTGATTTCCAAGCACCACTTCTTCAGATACTCTATGCATAGCTTTTACAGTTTCCGTAGAATCGCTTCTAATTTGTTTTAATAAATCTGATATCTCCGATGCCGAAGAAGCTGAACCTTCAGCTAACTTTCTAATTTCCGATGCGACAACTGAAAACCCCTTACCATGCTCGCCTGCCCGCGCAGCTTCGATTGAAGCATTTAAGGAAAGCAAGTTGGTTTGATTGGCTATCTCCATAATAGCTCCAACGATTTTTTCAATATGTGATGACCTTTCACTAAGTTTGGTGACAATGTTTAGGGAAGATTTAAGGGAATCATCAATCGAATGCATTTGCTGCTGTGCTTGTTCCATATGTCCAAAACCTTCTACAGCTTCACTTTCAGTGTCTCCAGCAGATTCAGATAGCTCATTAGCAGATTCTGCTATTCTCTGTACACCTTTGGCCATTTCTTCTATTGCTCGCGCTCCGTCTAATGTATTTTGCACGGAAGTTGTTGCTCCTTGTTGGATTCCTTCTATACTTTTGGCAATTTCCACTGTTGCAGTTGCGGTTTCTTTGGTATTGCAAGTTAATTTTTCTGTGGATTGAAACACATGCTTTGAAGCTTGGGATATATCTAGAACCATAGCCAACAAACTATCCAACATATCGTTTAATGAGGAAGCGATTTCTCCGATTTCATCCTTAGAAGTTACGGATAATCTTGTCGTAAGATCTCCACCCTGACTTGCTAATTCAGCTATTTTTTCATTCACCGTTTTTAAAGGTTTCAGCCTAACAATGATGAAAAAAAGCATAGCGAAGAATGTTATGAATGTGATGATTAACAAAGTAACTGTAAGGTTCAACATGCTGCTTGCCTGTTGTCTTGCTTGAATTACTTCTTGTTCAGCCCTTGCATTCATTTTTGTCTGAAATTCATCAATCGGATCCCTAATGATCTTTTTGTTATCATCATAATTTTTGTCAAACATTAGCTTTCTGGCACTATCGAAGTCTTTACTCGCAACTGCTTTCATGGCTTCATCTTCTGTTTTTATTAATGCATCCGAGTTTTGTTTTGCTTTTTCTATGAGATCCAATTCTGCCTGTGGAGCATTTAATTCCTTTAATTTCATGACAACATGATCTCGTGTCTTAGTCTCATTAACTTCTTTCATTCGTCAAATAATCTGAAGCATTAGCCAGATCTATACCCAGTTGTTTAAATTCTGATTGTTTTTGCAAGGACAGCCGTTCTTGTTTAATGTCTTTTTGCAAAAAGTACACGCTAATGCCATTTAAGACAGATAGCAATAGAAAAATAACACACATCAGCTTTAAGATCATTGAAATTCTCATTGTCACAACCCCTTTTCACTGTTATTTATTTATATATTTATAGTTCGACACAAATCGACATGCATTCCTTTTATTTTCGCTCCTTCGATTATAAGAAAAATGTTAAGATCCAAC
>NZ_WHOC01000135.1:0-3085 GCF_013141785.1 Paenibacillus germinis | reverse complement strand
GCAAAGGAGATGGTCTCTTGCGTATAGCGAGGAAACGATAGAACGATCACCAGCCATTCTTCATCTGCTAGCATCATCAAATAATTCGCATCATCATTTTGACCGGTGTATAGGTGCGTATCCCCTTTCACAATATTAAGCGTGAATGAAAGCCAATGCGCCGGAGCAAAGGAGGAACGAAAACCGACGACCACAATCTTCTTTGCCTTGATAATGCTCTCCACCGCTTGATCCAGTGCATCTTGGCTCACCGAGTTCAGCGTTTCCCTAATATAGGCGATGTCCTGCTCCATTTTATAAGTGATGAGGCCTTCCTTTTCATTCCATCGCTTGGAATGGTCAAAGAACTTTTGAATGTGATTTTCCCTCTGTCCATTTGCCAATAGTGATTGACGTACTTCGTTTTGCATGGCACTAAACCCCGAATATCCCAACGCATTGCTCAATCGTATAACAGTGGTTCCACTCGTGCCTGTCAACGTACCGATTTCCTTGGCGGGATGCAGAGCGACCTTCTTCGGTTCTTCCAAAATGAATTCCGCAACGAGTTTCTGCTGGTTGGACAGTTGATTGTATAATTTGTGAATTCGATCCTGTACACTGTTCATGGTAACCACCTTTTCGTATCGTTTTAGGTTGAAGCTCAAACGAAATATCCCATTTGCTCGTCGAGGGAATACTCAACGCTATGCAAGAGATTACATTTGTTCATCATGAGCCAGTTCTCTGATGCCAGCTTCAATCAATAATTAGAAATGCTTACAATAAGCTTATCCGTATAGGAAACCAGTTAAATATTGATCCGTTCGAACTTGTGGACGGACATGATCCCTGTTCCATATTCTAATTATGTACTGAAAAAAGGTAGAAATACAATGTGCAAGCTATGAAGAGAATTTTTGAATAGATTACTTGCTTTTATAATAGAAAACGAATCCATTCTTCCATTGGTTATTTCTCACCAAATCTTTGTAGTTTAGGTTTCATCTCTGGAAAGGCATATAAACTAGACAGCAAAGAAGGAGTTTCTTAGTTGTATGACAGGTCCAAGAAGGAAGTTCAGCCCAGAGGAAAAGGCCAGGTTGGTATTGGAAATTCTGAAAGAAGAAAAGACAGTATTACAGCTTGCAGCTGTGCCACTGTTACCTAGCAGTAAGATGTTTTCATAACGCTTAACAAATTCACCCTGAGCTAGCGTTAATACGATAAGTTTTAACTTTTTCAGGGCCTCCCATTTTGATCAGTGGTTTTTACACTTGAATTCATCGGTTAATCCAGGCTTTTTCCAATTTTTAATATACTGTTTTCTTATTCTGACTAATTGCGTGTATATAATTAATTGTAAGTCTCCATAACACTTTCCCCAACAAAAACATCAACAAACCAATCACAATAGAAGTTGGTAAGAATTGCATTGGGCTTGGTGTAAATGCTCCAATTTGGATTGTTATTTCGGCAATATCATATCCCATAAGATACCCGACAAATTTAATAATTCCGCCTATTGGTGTAATAACTCCACTAATCATTAAAGCAATGGAAAGAGTACTGATAATGGGCAAAACTAACATACCGCTGGCGCCTGCAAAGCTGGTACAAAATGCAAATACTGCGCCGAATTTGCGCCAACTAAATTTACTGTTCTTTGAAATGGCTTCACCTAAGTATGCTTTCGCTAATTCTTTTGGGTTTCCTAACCGTTCGATGATTTGCTCAGAATTAAGACCAGTATTTTGCAACTCAAGCATTACACTTTTGATTTTTTTTACAATGTCACTACGCTCGGACGAGGACATAGCTTTCAAATACTTTTCAATTTTTTCAAGATAGTTATCCATAATTCTACACTCCTTTAATTTCTGCTATAGCAATTAATAAATTTCCCATTCAAAGGACATAGCGTTTAAGTATTCGTTTCCTTTTTTTGTAATGGAATAATATTTTCTCGGTGGCAAACCCTCTGTACTTTCTTGCCAAGATAAAGAAACATATTCTTCTTTCAATAATCTTCTAAGCAGAGGATAAATTGTATTTTCTTTTGCAGAAAACAATAGGATACTGCTCTAACTTACTTATGATTTCATACCCATAATTTGGTCGCTGCTTTATTAGCATTAGAATACAAAATCCGAGTGTTCCTCGCTTAATTTTTCATTTTAAGGAGGATTTTATTTTATTAGTTTAATAGCGTTGGGTTGCCGCCAGAATTCCAAAAAGCCCCAAACTTATTTTTGAAAGTAAATTGGGGTTTTTGGACCAGAAAGGTATATTTTTAACTATAGAAATTATGATAAAATTTTCCCGTTTTTCCTTTTTGTTTACTTGCTAAATTCAGCAAGTAATATATTTTTAAAAGGATTAGGGCTGTTATCTCTACCCAAACTGTTCAAACTGACGACCAACGTATGCTTGCCTCCAAGTGTACCTCCAGCAATCGTAGAAAACCCTAGAATGCCACCTGTGTGTCCCCATATCGAGACACCATTTGAAAGCTTAATTTCAGAGATTCCAAGACCATATCCTTCGATTCCATTTCTTCCTACAGGAACTGTAGTAAGCATTTGTTTTAGTTGCTCTTCCTTCAGTAATTTGCCACCGAGCAAGTAAGAGAAGAATTTATTTAAATCGTCAGCATCAGAAATCATATCTCCAGCTGAGCTACCTGCACTTGGATTATAATAAGTTACGTCTTTTATCTCACTTGCTTCGTCTGGCTGGGAATATCCCCGGGCATGCCTGGTGCCTGGAATAACGCTTGAATTGCCAGGTAGGAATGTATCCAACAATTCAAGCGGTTCAATAATCCGATTTTCAATCTCTTCCGCGTAGCTGTTTCCAGTTACTTTTTCAATAAGAATACCCAATAATACGTATCCCGTGTTTGAATAAGACCAGCCCATTCCTGGAACAAAGTCTGGGGGCAGAGAAATCCCCAACCTCACTATTTCTTCAGCGGTATACGATTTTTTTGTATCCATAAAATCAGCATCTTTGGATCTTGAGTATTCAGCGATACCACTTGTATGGTTCAATATCTGCCGGATGGTAATCTGATTACCATTATATCCGTTTCCTTGAATGACAC
>NZ_WHOC01000134.1:0-9721 GCF_013141785.1 Paenibacillus germinis | reverse complement strand
GAGCTGCCGCAAGGCAAGCTCATTCACTATCGTTACCCGTTAGTTCAACGGTTGCCGATCCGTCACAGTAAGGTATCATGCTCATATATTTTGCTGGGGCGTCCCCACTCAAAATTGCTAAGTCCGATCTCCCGGAAGCCATATTTCTCGTAATATCGAATATGATCCGTAGTTAAGTAGACCTTTTCATACCCCAACTGACCTGCCGTTTTCCTTGCATGTTGCAAAAGCACCGCCCCTAAAGCCTGCCCCCGCTCGCTCTTGTCGATGAACAACGGTGCAATCCAGGGTGATAAATCTTTTCGAACTAGATATTCCTGTTCAATCATTTGATAAAAGCCGATAATCCGGTCGTTCTTTAACATCAAGAAGGTCAATGGCAAAGCATTTGCTGTTGATAAACTTTCTTCCATTTGGATGATCGCGGCGTCCTTTACGGCTGGCCAAGCTTCAGAAATATATGTTATGAACGCATCTCGATGTTCAGTGCATTCCGATATGGATTGGATTACTGGACATTCATGCGGATATGTTTTTGTTGCAGTAAAGGCCGCATAAATTTTCGTTTCTACGCCATTAAAGATGTATCCATTGGTTAAGTGGACCCACCCAAATTTTTCGTAATATCCCTCCAAATCGGTGCTGAGGTAAAGGTTGTCATGTCCCATTTTCAGGGTTTCGTGAAGTGCATGTTGCAGCAGTTTTGCCCCAATATTTTGCCCTCTGCATTCCGGTAGGACATACAAACAAGCGAGCCACGGAAAAACGTCTTGGCGGCTGATCAAGTCATTCCTTAGCAACGCATATGTACCGATTATCAAATCATTTTGTACGGCAATATAAAAACGAGGCAAGTCGCTCTCCGTTTTCAATGAATGAAGCATACAGTCGTAATAAAATTTATAATTCTTATCGGTTCCCCATTGGCTCCAAAACAATTGGACTGCGTTTTCAAATTGTTCGGCTTTATCTTTAAGTTCGTATAATTGAAACACTGTATCCCTCCATTGTCTTTCCTTCAAGAATACGTTGTTGTCTAAAGCAATAAAAGGGGAAAGTTAATTATATCGAATATCTACCCTGGATGTCCTCCACCACGCAAACCTGCCCGTTACTTCAACGAACAACGGCAGCCGATCGTATTTGCCGGCTGCCGTCATGTCGTGATTGAGCTAACGTTTCCCGTTAGCTCAATGATTTAGTTCGCTCAGAATCAAATAACGCCAAATTTAGTTAAGGCATAGTATATACCATCTTCACTTGCTTTTTTGGTAACGAAATCTGCCTTTTGTTTAAGATTTTCCTCACCGTTGCCCATGGCAATACCGAGACCAACGAATTCTAACATATCTAAATCATTTCCACCGTCACCAAAAGCGATTGAATTGCTAACGGCAATGTTGTAATAATCCAGTACTTTTTTGATTGCTTCCGATTTAGAGACCACTTGTTTTTCAAGAATGTTCATTACATAACCATGGAAACGTATAAACCGCAGCTCCGGGAAGTTATCAATAAATTTTCTAGCATCACTCTCATCAGCATACAAACACATACAGTAAATCTCTTCGCAGAGGGTGTCTAATTTCTTGGGATAATGGCTAAGTCCTAGGGTCTCTAATAGTGCACTTCTAACACGCTTTTCTTCTACTCCTATTCCGTTCATTGAAATCGAATCTGTAAAATAGGAAAGACTCTGTCCATTTAACTCGGCAAAATTTGATAGTTCACGAACAGTTTTTGCAGAAAGCGCTGACTTATAAATAACATTATCTTTAGATTTAATAAGTGCTCCATTTGCTGAAATTAAAGTATCAATGCCGAGTGCAATTAGTTCTTCGCACAAATTATGTGGTCTCCCCGTTGCAACAACGACCTTAATACCTTTTTCATGAAGCCTTTTTATAGCCAATTTTGTGCTTTCAGGAATTCTTCTATCCACTTCACTTAATATGGTTCCGTCAACATCAAAAAACACTATCTCGTACACTGTTAAAGTCCCCCTATATTTTAGAAACACCTTATTCTAATATACTTTAGGTACCTACAGAGTTCCATTATTAACTCAATTATCCTGCCATTTAGATCAACGAAAGGCAGCCATTAGTCGGCTGCCTTCCTGGTGAAGCAGTTTGAAGAAAGAAAAGATACTCTACTAGCTAAACTATAAAATCCCTTTAGCTTCCAATCTAAACTATTTCGTCCGCTGAACCGCAAAATCCTGCTGCCATAGGATCCTGCCACCGATTTCAAGTCTGGCCTTCAGCTGGTTCGGCCCAACCTTCAGTGACTTGACGGCACTGTACTGGAACAGAGCCATGTCCCACTGCAATGGTGCAACCCATTTCGAGAATGTCTGGACGGCCTCTGTTGGCGGGGCTCCGAGCTCCTCCAGCGTCAGCTTAGGCCGTAGCTCAGGTGATGCATCGACTGGAAGCTGCTGTATACTGTCCCTGAAGGATACATTGAGCTCCATCTGATCTGAATTGATCGATGTAGGGATGGCAAGAGCAGTCACATTGTACGCTTGAAGGGTAAAGGTAAGGGAAGTATCAATTTTAGCTATGAGCGAACCGAACAAGGTCCGTACATCGGCTTCGTTTAGATACAGCTCCCCGTCAGACGAGATCTGCGGCGCTGCTGTCAAGTTCACCTGCCGAATCTCTTTGCCGTTCCAAAGTGTTATCGCCTGCTGTGAACCCAGCTGGATACGGAAGCCATAGCTGAACCTGCTACTCTGATAAGTGATCAAGCCGCCTGACTCGCTTTGATCGTAACGGAAGCCTTCGGATAGAAAAGGGATGGATACATACCAAGCATTATCGCGCATATATCCCACTCGACGGTCCTGAACCTTCAGTTCGTCACCGTCGATCTTCGCACTGTTGTAGTACAGAGTAAAGAATGACATTTCCACTGCCGGATCAGGTCCTTGACCGACAATGCGATCGGTATATGGATTTAATTTCAACCAGACAAGCCCAACATAAGAATCGATCTGATACCATCGGTTCCCTGACGCATCATCCCAGTAACAAATCGGGTGAAGAATTTGTGGCGCCGCTTGCGCGAACTTATACCAAGAACCCGAGGTCGGATAACTCATCAGTTGCGCATTGGTGTTCAATTGAATGGCCACGTCCGTCGGCTTGGCATCAATAGGATCGGCAAATTGTTTGTTTACCCAGCCATCTCCTGCCGAGGTATGGACATGATACCATTCCCCCGGCGCATTCCCATATGGATTGTTATCAATTCTTTCGAACACGTCCACACTCTGGGGCTGGAGTATCGCTGCCTCTTCGCCATATGAATTCGGCTGTTTAAAAAGCGTCGTTCTCGTATCCAGCTTTAGGGTCTCATTGGACGCTTCGATCTTGGCTCCTCGGGAAAACAGCCATTGAACGCCGTTCTCTGTCTCCACACGGAAGGCAGTGCTGTTGAATGGCGATACGAACTCAGCGGTTATTTCTCCCGCGCTATGCGTTATGCCGGTTTCGTTCATGAAATAGGCTTTCTCTGGCTCAATGCTCCGCAGCGTTCCAATACGATTCAGCGGAATTCGAATCCACTGATCGCCGAGCCAGGTCGTATGGATC
The DNA here is from genome assembly GCF_013141785.1 of Paenibacillus germinis. Taxonomy (NCBI): domain Bacteria; kingdom Bacillati; phylum Bacillota; class Bacilli; order Caryophanales; family Paenibacillaceae; genus Paenibacillus; species Paenibacillus germinis. The sequence continues at coordinate 6,122 of NZ_WHOC01000134.1, read as the reverse complement.
TGCAGCCATGTCATCGAGCTGTTATCGAACGAATCCGCAGCAAACCACCTTTTCGTCGCAGCCACCACATCAACATCCTGCGGTGCCAGCGTCCCCGTTGATGGGGTATTCGTATTCGGATTGGCGTACATCAGTGTATTATCCAGCAGCGATACTTGCTTCGGAGGAGCTACGTCCAGCGCGTTTGAAGGAACATTGATCCACTTATCGCCGACCCAGGTGCGTACCTTCCACCAATTATGTGCTTCCGACCAAGGCATGCCCGCCTTGACTACCTGCACCTCCTGAGGAGCTAGATAGCCCTTTGGCGGACCGCCAGAATCTTCGTATTTGTCATAAAAAGGGATGCTGCTCAGCAGCCGAATGACGGCAGGTACTCTTCCGGATTCGGGAATCTCTGAAGGGAACATCTCGTATTGAATGTCTGGCTGCACACTAGGCACAGGCTTCCAAACAACAGTCGCCTCTTCCGCTGATGCATCGATCGCTCCAGCCATGATGACTTGCGCAACCACCACTACCGCAATGGCAGCTTTTCTCAAACTCATCCGATCACACTCCTATCCATTCTCCCATGTTTAAACCAGTACAGATGGTTATACTCGGTATGAGTTCCAAAGTTTTCATCTTCATATTAAATTTGCGTTAAGAGTGGGTAAGATGTTGCACAGAGGTAAGCCATACATCACGTCCCAATCTCTACCACTCAAATCTGCCCGTTAACGGAATAGGCCACCGAGTTTATCACCGGCAGCCTGTTTGATCTTTGTTATGAAGCTAACGTTTCCGTTAGCGTAGCAGTTAAATGTTAATCAATGTTGATTTAAAATTAAAATTGTTCAACTACTATTCCACCAAATAAGATTCCGCTAATTGTTATAATACATATCCCTAATATAAACATCCCCCACCGAAAACCAGTACTCATCCCTCTGAAAATAAAAATATTTAAGCAAAGACAACAAATAATATATCCAGCCCATATAAGAAAACATAGAAACCACTCTAACTCCCATATTAAGGGAAGCCCTAAGATAAAAACTGTTACTGAAAACATTCCAATTAATACATTTAGAAAAAGATATGTTGCACACTGAATGTAGAATAACTTAGTAATTTTCGGATGAAAATTATTATTCAATATTTTCACTCCCCAATAAATTTCCCCTGTATTAACTCTTTACTACAACAGAAGTATAAAGTATTTGGGCTTAATTAATTAGTACTATTTTCATCTAGTACCTGCTTATATTTATCATAAGCTGCCTGATGGTTTAATAACAAAAAAAGAGACCCACAGCAACGGGCTGCGAGTCTAAGTTTATATTTTAAAGGGGGTCGATTTTTATTATAACCTTTAATGATTAATACCAGATGAAAATAAGATTTCAATCGTGTAACATTTACTCAACTCTCGTTCGCCGTTAGCGTAATGACCTGATCTGTCATCCTTGGTGTTGCTTTACACTTTTATTTGTACACAGGCCGAAAATTCCTAGTCATATCTATCTTCCTACTCATATTATTCTTCTTCGGCGCTCCAGTATTATCACTGCCGCCTGAATTACTACCAAGCTTCGGTCATGATTGGCTGTATTCATGGCTGCCGCTTCGCTTCTCGGCGGAAGGTCCGCGCGACCTGTTCTATTTCCGTCAGGATTTGATCCTTAGCAGTCCGATTTGGAAAGGATCGGAGCAAGCGCCTTGGTCGTTATTCTTCTTTCGTTGTTGAAAAAGCAGGAGCAACCTGCCAAGGCAGCGGCTTAACGAGCCCTAGTTGCCATATCCTCAGAGTGTCCGAAGAAAATAAAGTATTAGACTGGATTTGTTGATTTGACGCGGTTTTTGAATTTGAAAAACGTCAGCTTTTGATAAATAAGTATTAGACTATTGGATTCTAATAAACAGAAAACAAATAATAACCCGAAAATAAAGTATTAGACTGTTTTGATCTTTCATACAAAAAAATGGAAACCGTAGTAATTCCGTCAAAAAGAATTATTACAGTTTCCATTTTTCTAATTTTATTATCAGTTATTTTTCTCACCAAATTCTAGACTCTTATCATAATAATGCTTAGCTTCAGAAAACAACTCATATATTTTTCTTTTTCAAGAACATGAAGCTCATTCTCAAGTGTGATTTTCTTCACTCCAAAATGTATTTCAGGCTCTTCTACAACCAAAAAATAAACAAGTCAACTTGTGTTTATTAAGTGCTTTGGCAACCTTGTTCTGTCGAGCATAGGAGCCAATCTTACCCATAATAAGGGCACCAGACACTCTACCCTCACGAATAGAATGTACCAAGCACAAAGGTAGTGAAAAATGAAACTGGAAGAAAACAACAAGTTAGTCATGATTGGAGATTCCGTCACGGTGCGAATGCGGCTGTAACGGCCGATAAGAGATTAAGGAACAAATAGAATCTTGTCAATGAAATAGGAGGCTTCTTGGCGAAGCAAAGGTGCTTTGGACCGGAAATCGACTGAACCGTCAGAATTGGTTATTGTGACTGGATCCGTAACTCCGGCAGCAACAAGTTTGCTTACGGCCTTGATAGCCGATTCATCGGTTTGCCCTGCCAATCGCACCTCATCGCCAAGCGGCCATGGAAAAGGAATGCGCGTTAAGATAACGGCCATTTCTTCCCGAGTTATCGTGCGATCCGGTTCAAATCGGCCTCTGGTCTCCTCCCCCAACCAATGCTGCTCGACCGCTGCCTGTATCTCTTTGACAGAAAAATGGTGTTCGATATCCGTATAACCGGATTTCGATTTGGAAGGCGGATAGCCGACAGCATGCAGTAGCATTGTGATGAATTCCGCACGGGTCATGGGCGCCTTGGGGTCAAAGCTGCGCCCATCTCTTCCATTGATGATACCCAGCGAATGGAGCTTTTCAATAGACGGTTGGTAGGGGCTTTCTTTCGAGACATCGAAAAACAGCGCTTTTTCCTGTATTTTGGGCGAATAGGCTATCGGCGACTTGGCAGGTCTGTACATATTAGCAATACCGCCATCCTTTTGTTCAAGAAATGCTATTTTCTTCCCGTGTTCATCCATAAACAACAAGGGATCTATCTTTTTCAAAGTAGTCTTGCCATTCCCCAACTTGTATCTGTCTTCCGCTACAAGTTGTCCGTTATTGTACGTAATTCTAGTCACAAATGACGGGGTATGCAGGTCTTTGTATAATCCGACGTAACGCGCGGCTTGCTGTTCTGTCAGAGGTGATACCGATTCAGGCGTCTCGGTGCTCTTCGGATAATAATGGTCCATAAAGGTAGCATACAAATCCGAGCGCAATTCGGAATCATTATTGTAAATGACGAACATTCCCATCTTGTGCTCAGGCAGTAGCCATGTAAATGAGGCATGTCCGGGGATGTTCCCACCTTTGCTGACGACATACTGACCATTCGACAGTTCATTGAAAATGCTTTCAAATCCATAGCTTGTAATAGGTATGGCCGGATGAGCGAAAACGGAAAACTTGCTCATTCGTTGAACACTTTGTTCGCTTAACATTTGCCGATCTCCGGCCTTTCCTTTTTGTAAAAGCATATTCATGAATTTAGCCATATCGCTTCCGGTGGACAGCATTCCACCCTGAGGCATGTCCGTAGGATAAAGTCCATACTCCGGATATGGCGCGCCTTCCTGATCGTAAGCTGTAGCCATTCGGGCTTTAAGCTCTGGGGTTACAAGATCATGGGAAGAATTCATGCCGAGCGGCTGAAAGATGTTTTTATCCATGTATTCATGAAAAGGGAGCCCGGTAACTTGTTCCACGGCATATCCCGCCAAAGCAAAAGCATAATCGTCATACTGATAGGCTTCCCCCGGCGTTCGGACGATGGTTGGCATTCGATCCATTAAGAAATCTCGAAGAGATTTCTCTTGATTGAGAAGATCGGGCGAGGCGTCATCGTCTTTTTCATATGGGAAATCGAACCCAGTCATGTGGGTCAGCATATTTTCCATAGTTAGCGGTTTACCTGTCGAATTGGGTATTGTGATACCTCCGAGATAGGACTGGATGTCCTGATCCAGCTTGATCTCCCCTTGGTCAGCAAGCTGCAGCACGGCCGCAGCTGTAAGCGTCTTAGAAATGGAACCGATGCGAAAAACGGTATTGGAATCAACTGGGGTTTTGCTTTCTTTGTTTGCATACCCGTATCCTTTGGATAAAACCACTTGTCCGTCCTGAACGACGACGAACATGGCACCCGGGACATTGAACTTCTTCAGGCTTTCCCCAAAGTAATTGTCTGCGAAGGCCTCCACTTCTTTGGGATCAACCAGACCGCTCGGAGCAGCAGTAACAGGTGCAGGCTGAATCGCTGTGATTGTTTGCCCCTTAAGAGGGAGCTGTTCCGCACTGACACTATCCCCTCCTACCAAAGCAATCAAGTAAGTCACAGCTAGAGACGTGCTTAGCGTTACAGCGAGCACTTTTGAAACTATTTTTTTACGCATTAGAAAATTCTCCTTCAATGAAATTAGTATAGGCTGGAAGTACCCTCTCAGTGTAACATGATGGATTATTTCCCCACACAGTCTTCCGTCTAGTTCATTCCTAGCCTAAGGTCAAGCAAAAAAGGGGGGATGTTGATGGACTAGTTTCAAGTCCTATTGATACACGCAATAAAGACTTGGAAAGAATTATTCCTTTCAATGTCGTAAATGCGGTCACCTCACGTAACGGAAAATATAGTGCGTTAAGCCCGACAAGGTGACCACATATGTTCATAGAATCGTTGATTAAGCCATATTCTTTTTCTGACTAATTGCGTGTATATATTTAATTGTAAGTCTCCATAACACTTTCCCCAACAAAAACATCAACAAACCAATCACAATAGAAGTTGGTAAGAACTGCATTGGGCTTGGTGTAAATGCTCCAATTTGGATTGTGATTCCGGTAATATCATATCTCATAAGATACCCGACAAATTTAATAATTCCGCCTATTGGTGTAATAACTCCACTTATCATTAAAGCAATGGAAAGAGTACTGATAATCGGCAAAACAAACATACCGATGGCGCCTGCAAAGCTGCTACAAAAAGTAAATACAGCGGCGAATTTACGCCAACTAAATTTACTATTCTTTGAAATGGCGTCACCTAAGTATTCTTTCGCTAATTCTTTTGGTTTTCCTAACCTCTCGATGATTTGCTCAGTAGTAAGACCAGTATTTTGCAACTCAAGCATTGCACTTTTGATTTCTTTTACAATGTCATTACGCTCGGAAAAGGACAAAGCTTTTAAATACTTTTCAATTTTTTCAAGATAGTAATCCATAATTTTATACTCCTTTAATTTCTGCTATAGCAATTAATCCGTTTTTCCTACTTGTTAAATTCAGCAAGTAAAATATTTTTAAAAGGATTAGGACTGTTATCTCTACCCAAACTGTTCAAACTGACGACCACCGTATGATTGCCTCCAAGTGTACCTCCAGCAATCGTAGAAAACCCTAGAATGCCACCTGTGTGTCCCCATATCGAGACACCATTTGGAAGCTTAATTTCAGAGATTCCAAGACCATATCCTTCGATTCCTTTTCTTCCTACAGGAACTGTAGTAAGCATTTGTTTTAGTTGCTCTTCCTTCAGTAATTTGCCACCGAGCAAGTAAGAGAAGAATTTATTTAAGTCGTCAGCATCAGAAATCATATCTCCAGCCGAGCTACCTGCACTTGGATTATAATAAGTTACGTCTTTTATCTCACTTGCTTCGTCTGGTTGGGAATATCCCCGGGCATGCTTGGTGCCTGGAATAACGCTTGAATTGCCAGGTAGGAATGTATCCAACAATTCAAGCGGTTCAATAATCCGATTTTCAATCTCTTCCGCGTAGCTGTTTCCGGTTACTTTTTCAATAAGAATACCCAATAATACGTATCCTGTATTTGAATAAGACCAGCCCTTTCCTGGAACAAAGTCTGGGGGCAGAGAAATCCCCAACTTCACTATTTCTTCAGCCGTATACGATTTTTTTGTATCCATAAAATTAGCGTCTTTGGATCTTGAGTATTCAGCGATACCACTTGTATGGTTCAATATCTGCCGGATGGTAATCTGATTACCATTATATCCGTTTCCTTGAATGACAC